>CAKARD010000094.1 GCA_916720425.1 uncultured Kingella sp.
GTAATTTGTTGGGAAATCATATTTAATAATTGTTCGCTGGGTTTATAATTGTCTAACTCAATCAGACAAGTGCAGTCTGATTGCCATAAAATACATTCACCTTCTACCGCTTCAGACGTATCCATCTCTAAATAATGAATTTGTGGGATATGTTTTTGAATTAATTGATGCAAAATCATGTTTAAATCCAATGGGTGATATAACTTGCTATTATAGTCAATAAAATAACAATTGCTGAACCGATTTTGGCAACCGTACCAATAATAAACCCAATAAGTGTCCCTACGCCAACTTTGCCAGCTAACCATAAATTTTTACGAGCGATGAGTTCGCCCACCCCTGCTCCTAACAAAGGCCCCAAAACAATACCAGCCAACCCCATAAATGCACCTGCAATACCACCAATAAACGAACCCCACAAAGCTTCACGACTGGCACCTGTGTATTTTGCACCCAATACCCCAGCCACAAAATCCATTGCCATGCCAAACGCTGATACAAAAAACAACACCCATAATGTTAATGCTCCTATTGCCTGATAATCACTGGTATAAGCCAATAACCATGCTCCTGCAAACATAAAAGGCAATCCTGGTAAAGCAGGAAAAATGGTCCCTGCTCCTCCAGCAATCAATAACACCCAAGCTAAAAGAATCAGTAATATTGTCATATTTAGAATTGATTTGATTAAATAAAGCGCATCTTATCACGCTTTGATACATAGAAAATATCCATGATATTAATTAATGATATGGGTATGGCGATAAAATGATGCACTCCAAACTGAATCGTTCTATTGTTGCTATTACAACAGCAACTGTAGGACTCATGGATGATCATGGCATGGTGTATTTTCTTAAATAGCCGCTTCTGCCGTCTCTCCTGTGCGTATACGAATCACTTCTTCCACAGGTAAAACAAAAATTTTACCATCGCCAATTTTGCCCGAACGTGCAGTCTCTATAATTGTTTCGATGGTTTGTTCTACTTGTTCATCGGGCAAGACTAATTCTATTTTTACTTTAGGCAAAAAATCAACGGCATATTCCGCACCACGATAAATTTCGGTATGCCCTTTTTGACGACCAAAACCTTTGACTTCGGTAATGGTCATGCCGTTAATTCCTATTTCAGTCAGTGCTTCGCGCACATCATCTAATTTAAAAGGTTTGATAATGGCTTCTATTTTTTTCATTTTTAGCTCTTGTCAAAAAATATTTTTTAATGTGCGTAATGCTATAAAAATGGCTTCTTCGCTGCTTATATTTTGTTTTGTTAATTCGCATACACGCTGCTGCACAACATGATGATGTACACGTAAAAAAGGATTGATACGCCTTTCGTGTTCTAGTGTAACGGGCAAAGTAGGCTGATACAATGCAGCCACTTGTGCGACTTGAATATCAGCATTATTAGGCTCTATGTATTCAGCAAAATCTAAATTAGCGGCAGTGTATTCGTGTGCTGGATACAATAATGTGTTAGCAGGTAATTTATTAATGCGTTGAACGCTACGGAATAAGTCCTGTACACTACCTCCAAGCACACGACCACAACCTGCTGAAAATAAAGTATCACCACAAAATAAATGAATACAAGACTCATCAATAATTTGATAACACACATGATCATTCGTGTGTCCAGCAGTTTGCCATACATCAACAGGATAGTCATACCACATAAAATGGCTACCTTCTTGCACCCAATCATCTGCATAAGGAATATCACATGCTGCACGCACCAAACAATCTGGATAAGCTTGTTTTAATGCTAAAACACCCCCCGTGTGATCTACATGTGGGTGAGTAATCCAAATTTGAGTTAATTGCAAATTCTGCTCACGTAAATAATGGATTACAGGTTCAGCTTGCCCTGGATCAACGACCACTGCATCATGATCATATTGCAATAACCAAATATAATTGTCTTTTAAAGCGGATAGGGGTTTAATATTTAAACTCATCAATGTTTCTCTTCTAATAACCAAAATTGAAGGGCAATCAATGTTTTAGCATCACAAATTTCTCCAGAGGCCATACCCTGTTGTATTTCTTGGCGTGTATATAATACAGTTTCTAGCAATTCATCTACATCAGGTGAAAGCGTGCTATTGGGCGTAATATTCACTGCACGAAATACGTGTAATACCTCATCACAAAACCCCGGCGCAGAATAAAAAGCAGTTATTTTTTCTACACGCTCGGCAGTATAAGGGGTTTCCTCACTCAGTTCACGCAAAGCGCAAGCAGCAGGGTCTTCACCTTCGTCCAGTTTTCCTGCTGGAATTTCTAACAATGCACGCCCTGCTGGGTGTCGCCATTGACGCACCAAAACCACACGCTCATCGGCTGTTATTGCCAATACACATGCAGCTCCTGGGTGATGAATGGTTAAACGCACATGTTCATTGCCATTTGCCAAACGCACGGTATCACGGTCTATTTTTAAAAAACCTTTGTGATCAATCGGTTCGCTACGAATTAAAGTTTCAGTCAAATCCATAAGGCGCTTTCTTTTTTTTAAAATTAAATCATATAAACGTAATCATCAAACACCAAAGATTGATCCATATTATCAGCAGGAATATTATGTGAAACCCCTACCGCCTTAGCAGGCACCCCCACAACCGTTGTTTGCGCCGGAACATCGCGTACTACCACACTGCCCGCACCAATTTTGGCACAATGTCCAATGGTAATATTACCCAGTATCGAAGCATTGGCACCTATCATCACCCCATCACTCACTTTAGGATGCCTATCACCACACGCTTTGCCCGAACCACCTAAAGTCACACCATGCAAAAGTGAAATATCATTGCCCAATACTGCTGTTTCACCAATCACAATACCTGTTCCATGATCAAACATAATGCCTCGCCCAAAACGCGCGGCAGGGTGAATATCTACACCAAAAACTTCACTGGCACGATTTTGTAAAAAATACGCTAACGTTGTACGCTGATTGTTCCACAACCAATGATTAATTCGATGTGATTGAATGGCATGAAAACCTTTAAAATACAACAAAGGTAATGAATATTTATCACAAGCAGGATCGCGTTCATAACAGGCATTAATATCCGCAACAGCAGCGTCTACAATACCATTATCACTTTGCAAAATATGAATAAATGTTTCATACAGTGCACGCGAATCCATCGTGCTATCCGATAATTTGCTAGATAAATGAAATGCCAATACATTGGCTAAACTGGCATGACGCAATACGGTTAAATGTAAAAAGCTAGCCAACATTGGCTCTTGTTCTGCCGCTTTACTGGTTTCTTGACGGATACGTAGCCACATTTGTGCTTCTTGCATTTTACCTTCCTTGATGATTTTGTAGCAGTTTACAAAAATTAATACTATGCCGCAACTTAATCATGAATAAGTTCCAAAAAATAATCTTGCAAAAGAGACTGTTATAAAGTAACATTGTTATTTAGTTTTACGTTATCATACCTTTTTTAACACAAGGAGATTTTAATGCAGACTTTAATAAAATTAAGCACTCTAACCATTATGAGTGTCCTATTTATACAGGCTAACGCGCATGATGTTTGGGTTACCTCACCTGATAACATTTCTTCGCAAGATGTTTTGCATGCCGATTTATCATACAGCCATGATTATCCGCGTAGTGAATCCATTGCTCCCGATAGAGTGAAAATTTTTAAGCCATTAGAAATCTTTGATGCTAATGGGAAGCGTATAGAACTTAAATTAGAATCAGACAATTATCATTATGTTGCACCCAAAAAATTAAACGCAGGAACCTATCGTATTGCCGCAACTTATCAACCTACCTATTGGATACAAAAACAAGATGGAAAATGGGCGCAAGCCAATTTAACCAACGATCCCGATGCTAAATATTGTGAACAAACCCAAATGTTTGGTAAACGAATTTTAACTGTAGATAATAAATTTGACGCTAAAGCCGCCGCTACGCCTGTAGGACAAGAATTAGAAATCATTCCATTGGCCAATATTACTGATATTCCGGCTGGTGGTTTATTCCCCTTACAGGTTTTATATCAAGGCAAACCTTTAGCAGGCGCAACTGTTTTTGCCACTGCAGATACTGTCATACGCCAAGATATGGAAGCCATGAATGATCATCGTGAAATTAATGGCTATTCTGCCAAAACCGATAAGCAAGGCCGTGTAAACTTTTTACCTTTAGTAGAAGGACTGTGGAAAGTTAAAGTCATTCATAAAACACCCTTTAGTAACCCTAAAGTTTGCCAGCATTCGGCTTTATATGCCACACTGATTATCCCTGTAGGCGAAGAACGCGCAAAAATAGATGAACATTCAGAACATCATCACCATCATCATTAAAATCATTAGCCGCCCCTAACACAAGGGGCGGTTTTTCGTTACAATAGTATTTTTCTTTTTTCACCATTTTTATGCATGAATCCATTAATTTTTTAACTTTATTTTTACTCGGTTTTTTGGGAGGAACGCATTGCATGGGCATGTGCGGCGGCTTAAGTAGCGCGTTTGCCTTACAATTACCAGCTCATATCAATCGCATTGTACTCATTGTATTGATGAATCTGGGTAGAATCAGCAGTTATATGATTATTGGTGCATTAATGGGTTCATTATCACAAATAGGTGGAATATTACCGCACACACAGACTTTTCAATTAATCTTATTTGCATTGGCTAATGGTTTATTACTATTGACAGGCTTATATTTGGCAGGTTTCGTATTATTTGCAGCAAAAATAGAAATAATTGGTCGCCCAATTTGGCGAAAGTTGCAACCTTTACTGAATCGTATTTTACCGATCCAATCTGTTTTTGCTTGTTTTATGGTGGGATTAGTATGGGGCTGGTTGCCTTGTGGTTTGGTATACAACGCTTCGTTATACGCATTAGGCAGCGGTTCAGCTACGCAAGGCGCGTTTATGTTGTTTGCCTTTGGTTTGGGAACCTTGCCCAATTTGTTAGCAGCGGGTATTTTTGCTACGCAACTGCGCCAATTTGTACAACACCCAAGTATACGCTTAAGTGCTGGACTATTTATTAGCGCATGGGCAATCTGGCAAATCATCGGATTATTTCATTCATTCTAAATTATTTTTCATTTTTTACTGCCAACAATACACCACGTCTTGCTATCGCTCTTCCACTAGGCAAATGCCATTCCGCTCGATTACTTTGCCGTAATACACGTGCAAAATCCCATATGCTAGCACGACGTGGTGTACCTAATTGATGATATTGCGCAAACTGATGTAAAGCCTGT
>CAKARD010000095.1 GCA_916720425.1 uncultured Kingella sp.
CAATCATTGCCGCCAAAGTGGTGGATTTACCCGAACCTGTTGGACCCGTTACCAAAACCAGACCACGTGGTGTATCCGCAATTTTTTGGAAGATGCGCGGTGCTTTCAATTCTTCCAAAGTCAACACTTTGCTGGGAATCGTCCGCAATACAGCAGCAGGCCCACGGTTGGTATTAAATGCATTCACACGAAAACGCGCCACATTAGGTAACTCAAACGAAAAGTCGGTTTCCAAATTTTGTTGATAATTTTTGCGCTGCAAGTCGTTCATAATGGAACTAATCATGTTACCGACTTGTTCAGCGCTCATCTCAGGCAAATTAATGCGGCGCACATCACCGTGTACGCGTATCATAGGGGGCAAACCAGCTGATAAGTGTAAGTCTGAGGCTTTGTTCTTTACACCAAAGGCAAGTAAATCGGTAATTTGCATTTCACTCATGGTAAAAACCTTTTATTTATTTATTTATATTTTTCAGGCTTAGGGATCGAAAAGGCGTATCCCTTTGCGCGGAGTACATGGCAGGAGGCGTGGTTACTGTATTATTATGCAATGAAAGTGAGCCAATGTTCATATTTGGGGTTACGTCCTTGCACAATATCAAAAAAGCGTTGTTGAATTTCTGTCGTCAATGCGCCTCGCTCACCGATACCAATTTGACGATTGTCAATTTCACGTATCGGTGTAACTTCAGCAGCCGTTCCCGTAAAGAACACTTCATCAGCAATATACAATTCATCACGCGTAATACGTTTTTCTATAACTTGTAGGCCCATATCAGCGGCAATAGCAATCACGGTACGTCGTGTAATGCCGTCCAATGCCACATCTAAAGCTGGGGTATATAACACGCCATTTTTCACAATAAAAATATTCTCACCCGAACCTTCTGCAACATAGCCTGTTGAATCTAACAAAATTGCTTCATCATAACCGCCCTGCTGTGCTTCAGTGTTTGCCATAATAGAATTCATATAATTACCATTAGCTTTGGCTTTGATCATTGTAATGTTTGGATGATGGCGAGTAAAACTACTAATTTTACAGCGAATGCCTTTTTTCATGCCTTCTTCACCCAAATACGCACCCCACGCCCAAGCGGCCACAATAACTTGAACATCATCAGCTTTAGGCGCAATGCCTAATTTATACGATCCATAAAACGCCATAGGACGCAAATAACAAGATTGCAAATGATTTTCACGCACCACATCAATATGCGCTTGATTAATCACTTCGTGGCTAAAGGGTAAAGTCATACCTACAATTTTGGCAGAATTAAACAAACGCGTTGTGTGATCATGCAAACGGAAAATAGCGGTCCCTCTGTCGGTTTCATAAGCACGAACACCTTCAAACACGCCCATACCATAATGTAAAGTATGCGTTAAAACATGGGTTTGGGCATCACGCCATTCTACTAATCGGTTGTTATACCAAATTTTGCCATCGCGGTCGCTTAATGCGGTAGTCGGCATAGGTGTACTCATAATTCTTCTTTCCTTATATCTAAAATATCTAATCAGATTATTCTTAAACAGGTTTAAGATATCTAATTATACACGTGCTATCAAAAATCGTTTACACTAGCGTGCATTTTCTACCCGATTATTTGGAGTATTTTATTATGAATTTATTTTATATCCTTGTGAAACTGTTTATATTGGTGGTATTACTGGTATTTGCCTATATCAATATCCATGAAACAACATTCTTTTACGCCCCAAATCAACCGATACAATTGCCTTTAATTGTCATTTTATTTGGCGCATTTGTAGCGGGGAGTATCTTTGGCTTATTTACATTATTCGGGCGCTTGATTCGTTTACGTGCAGAGAATTCACGCCTACGTTCAGAATTAGAAAAAGCCTCTCATGTAAATACACAAGACATTTCTAAATAAGGTTGTATTTATGGAAAATATAGATGCAACATGGATTTTGATGTGTCTAATTATTTTGCTGCCTGTATTTTTTGTATTGGGCTGGGCTTCAGCACGCATAGACATGAAAACCGTGTTACAACAAGCCAAACAAATACCGTCTGGGTTTTATACCATTTTAGGTGCGTTAGTGGATAAAAATACAGCGCGTGCAGCACAAGATCTTTCTGAATTATTAGAACAACAACCAGAATTACAAGCGCAAAATATCTTTGATCTCAACTTAACCTTAGGTAAATTGTATCGCCAACGCGGTGAAAATGATAAGGCAATTATCTTGCATAAAAACTTGTTGGACAATCCTGATATTGTAAAGGAAAAACATGAACGTGTATCCTATGAATTGGGATTAGATTACAAAAGCGCAGGCTTGGTTGATAGAGCAGAACAAATGTTCTTAGCATTGCAAAATGGTAACATGAGCCAACAAGCTAATGAATTATTGTTAAATATTTATCAGCAAGATCGAGATTGGGAAAAAGCCATTCAAACAGCTCAATTATTGGCACATGATGCTCAAACATATCAATTTGAAATTGCTCAATTTTATTGTGAAATGGCACAAGAAAAACTGTTTCAATCTCAATTTGATTTGGCACGAGACTATGTGCAACATGCATTAAATGCAGATAAAAAATGCACTCGCGCTAATATGATTTTGGGAGATATTGAGCAAAAACAAGGCAATTACACCACCGCCATTGCCGCATATAGTGCAATAGAAAAGCAAAATTATGCTTATTTAAGCATGATTGCCGAGCGCTTATACGATGCTTATGAAGCACAAGATAAGGCTCATGAAGGCTTAGAAGTTCTGATTGGTTATGCTAAAACTTTCATACAATTAGATTTGATTGATACAATTTATGATAAAGCGTTATTGATTTATGGAGAGTCCAAAGCTAATCAGTTGGCTATTGAGCTTATCCGTATCAAACCAAATTTAACCAGTGTATATCGTTTATTGAGCTTGCAAATGAGCGATTTAAACCCAATGTGGAAAGCTGATGCAGACATGATGCGTAATGTTATTGGACAGAAATTACAAAAAAGTATGATGTATCGTTGCCATCATTGTCATTTTAAATCACAAATCTATTTTTGGCATTGTCCCGCGTGTAATAAATGGGCAACCTTTACGCCCAATAAAATTGAAGTATAAAAAACAGCCCAACTCATTTGGGCTATTTTTTAATGTCGCTAAAATTAACGTTGTTGTGCATCAACTGCCGCTAAAGCAGCCATATTTACAATACGTCGAACGGTAGACATGGGCGTTACAATATGTACGGGTGCATTCAATCCCATTAAAATAGGACCTACGGTAACACCATTGGTGGCATTGACACGTAATAAATTATAGCTAATATTGGCCGCTTCTACATTGGGCATAACTAACAAATTGGCTGACCCTAATAATGTTGTTTCTGGGAAAATCTGACGACGCAGTGTCTCATTTAATGCTAAATCTGCTTGCATTTCGCCATCAATTTCCAGTGCCGAATCTAACTGACGCACACGTTCTAAAACTTCTCGCATTTTCTTGCTGTCTGCATTTTGGTGTGATCCATAATTAGAATTGGTTACCAAGGCGACTTTAGGTTCAATGCCAAAACGTTTCATTTCACGTGCACACATTAATGTGCCTGCCGTTAGTTGCTCAACCGTAGGTTCATCAACAACATAAGTGTCTGCAATAAAGAAATTGCCTTTATTAGAAATTAATGCATTCATTGCAAAGGCATTTTTCTCAGGATTGTCATAACCAATCACATCGGTTAATACTTTAAAATGATCACGCCAACGTCCTACAACGCCACATACCAAACCATCAGCATGACCCAATTTTACTAAACACGCTCCCACTAAAGTATGATTAGCAAGTAAGCGTTTTCGTGCCATTTCTTCGGTGACACCCGCGCGTTTTTGCTGATCGTAATACAATTTCCAGCTCTCTTCATAGTAAGGATTATTGAGCAAATCCACAACTTCAAAATCTTTACCAATTTGAATGGCTAAACCTTGTGCATTTAGACGCTCTATAATGACCTCTTGACGGCCAATTATTACAGGATAGGCCAGTTTTTGTGTTGCTAAATATTGCGCTGCATGCAATACACGATCATCATCACCTTCTGCTAAGACAATACGCTTGATATTTTTTTTCGCTTGTTCAAATACGGGACGCATAAACATGCTGGTTTTGTAGATTTGCGCACTTAATTTTTCAGCATAGGCACTTAAATCTTCAATCGGACGTGTGGCCACCCCGCTTTGAGCAGCAGCTTTAGCAACAGCAGGCGCAATGCGTGAGATAAGGCGTGGATCAAACGGTTTAGGAATCAAATATTCTGCACCAAATTTTAATTCAGCCCCACCATAAGCTCCTGCCACAACATCATTGGCTTCTTCCATAGCCAAATCAGCAATAGCACGAACCGCAGCCAGTTTCATGGCTTCGTTAATTTCAGTTGCACCACAATCTAATGCACCACGAAAAATAAAAGGGAAGCATAAAATATTATTGATTTGATTGGGATAATCAGAACGGCCTGTGCCGATGATCACATCTGGACGAGCCTCTTTGGCAACAGGTGGCAAAATTTCTGGATTGGGATTCGCCATCGCAAAAACAATAGGATGATCTGCCATGGTTTTGAGCATTTCGGGTGTGAGCAAATTGGCACCAGATAAACCTAAAAATAAATCTTTACCCACCACTGCATCAGCCAAAGTGCGTTGACCGTTATCAACAATAGCATACTGAATTTTGGTTTCATCCATGCGTTCACGATCTTCACGTGTTTGATAAATCACGCCTTTTGAATCACACATGGTTACATTTTCACGTTTCAAACCCAACTCTACCAAAAGATTGGTACAAGCGATTGCTGCTGCACCTGCCCCTGAAACCACCAACTTAGCATCCTCGATACGTTTGTTAACAAAACGCAAACCATTCAAAATGGCTGCCGCAGTCACAATAGCCGTGCCGTGTTGATCATCATGAAAAATAGGAATGTTACAACGTTCACGTAATTTTTTTTCAATATAAAAGCATTCAGGGGCTTTGATGTCTTCCAAATTCACACCGCCAAATGTTGGCTCCAGCGCAGCAATAATTTCTACTAATTTATCGGGATCCTTTTCATTGATTTCAATATCAAAAACATCAATATTAGCAAAGCGTTTAAATAATACCCCTTTACCTTCCATAACAGGTTTACCCGCCAATGCACCAATATTACCCAAACCTAATACTGCCGAACCATTAGAAATCACGGCAACCAAAT
>CAKARD010000096.1 GCA_916720425.1 uncultured Kingella sp.
GCAATCACATTAGCTACGACACCCGCACCTACGGTACGACCACCTTCACGAATCGCAAAACGCAAACCGTTTTCCATAGCGATGGGTGCAATCAATTCAACGGTGATTTTCACGTTTTCGCCTGGCATCACCATTTCCACGCCTTCAGCTAAAGTAACAGCACCTGTTACGTCAGTGGTACGGAAATAGAATTGTGGACGGTAGTTCGCGAAGAATGGTGTATGACGACCACCTTCTTCTTTGCTCAACACATACACTTCTGCTTCAAATTTAGTGTGTGGGGTAATAGTGCCTGGTTTAGCCAATACTTGACCACGTTCCACTTCTTCACGTTTGGTACCACGCAACAACACACCTACGTTGTCGCCTGCTTGGCCTTCGTCCAACAATTTGCGGAACATTTCCACACCAGTACAAGTGGTTTTTTGAGTAGGTTTCAAACCTACGATTTCAATCTCTTCGCCCACTTTGATAACACCGCGCTCTACACGACCAGTCACCACAGTACCGCGACCAGAGATAGAGAATACGTCTTCAATTGGCAACAAGAATGGCTTGTCAATCGCACGTTCTGGAGTAGGAATGTAGCTATCCAATGCAGCTGCTAATGCAAAAATACGTTCTTTGTATTCTGCATCACCTTCCAATGCACGCAAAGCAGAACCTTGAATAATTGGACAATCATCACCTGGGAAGTCGTAGCTTGACAACAAGTCACGGATTTCCATTTCAACCAATTCCAACAATTCAGCATCATCAACCATGTCGCATTTGTTCATAAATACGATGATGTAAGGTACGCCTACTTGACGAGCCAACAAGATGTGTTCACGAGTTTGTGGCATAGGACCGTCAGCTGCAGATACAACCAAAATTGCACCGTCCATTTGCGCCGCACCGGTAATCATGTTTTTCACATAGTCCGCGTGTCCTGGGCAGTCAACGTGTGCATAGTGACGCGTTTCAGTTTCGTATTCAACGTGTGCTGTGTTAATAGTAATACCGCGCGCTTTTTCTTCTGGTGCCGCGTCAATTTGGTCATAAGCTTTTGCAGTACCGCCAAATTTTTCAGCCAAAATCGTAGTCAACGCAGCAGTTAATGTGGTTTTACCATGGTCAACGTGCCCAATGGTACCAACGTTTACGTGCGGTTTGCTACGTTCAAATTTTTCCTTAGCCATGAGCTAAATTCCTTATTAAAGAACAGTGAGTAAAGAACGAGTAGACATATGTCTACACAACAAATATCGGGCAACAGTATTTTGTTACCCGAAAATCTTTTTCTATTTTATTGGCTTTATGGTATTTTTTCAAGTGTTTATTTTGAATTAAATTTGTCGATGCAATATTGCACACAACCAAATTAATTGCCACTTTAATAATGGGCTTTTTGAAAAGTACTCAGGACTTCAAACTCACAGGTTGGCTCGGTAACTTATACTACAGTCCAAACCTATACCAGAGTAAACGCTTTGCCCATTTTGCACGGCATGGTCATCTAAAATACATTTGAAAAATCCCTGTATAATATCACTAACAAACCACAGAAATGATAATCTCATTATGACCCGATTAACTCGACGCAATTTTCTTGTGCACACTGCGGCATTAGTTAGTACAGGAGTATTAACGCAATGCACGGAAGAATATCACACGGAAGAATATCACCCCTTATCTGCCCATCCAGCGGCAGCTATTAAAGAGTCTATTACGCTTTATCCACCTGCCCAAACGGGTTTACGGGGGGATACCGATAACAGTCGCATTGCTCCACACAGTGTGGCGTTACATCATAAAACCATCACTATGCCTCACACGGCACAAGAAGATTATGATTTAGTGGTAGTTGGTTCGGGAATCAGTGGGCTTGTCGCAGCGTATTGCTTTCAAAAAATACGCCCTGAAGCCAAAATTTTGATTGTAGATAATCATGATGATTTTGGTGGCCATGCTAAACGCAATGAGTTTACTGTAAACGGCAAAACACTTATTACTTATGGCGGCAGTGAGAATTTAGATGCCCCCAATGGCACCTATTCTTCCCAAACCAAACAATTTTTACAAGATTTAGGAGTGGATTATCATAAATTTGAACAGTATTTTCAAAAAGATTTATATCGCAGCTGGGGATTGAGCAAGGGTATATTTTTTAGCCAAAACTACTTTGGACAAAGCAAAGTGGTGCATCAACAACCTGAACGTGATAATGAAAAAGCACGCGAAATTATCGCACAATTTCCCCTATCTGATGAGGATAAGCAAACATTAACACAATTATATCTATCGCCACCCGATTATTTTAAAGGAAAAAGTCGCCGTCAACGTGAAGCTTTAGCTTTATCTATCAGTTATTATGATTTTTTGGTGGACTATGCCAAAGTGTCACAAGGCTGTATTGATTATTTACAAAATTTGAGTTCAGATTATTGGGGGCATGATATCCGCGCAGTTTCATTGGCAGAAGCATGGGAGTTTCTTTACCCTGGCATGCAAAACTGTCGTTTAGAGCCTGCTAATAATGAACACAGCGAACCATATATTTACCATTTCCCTGATGGTAACGCGTCCATAACCCGCTTAATTGTGCGTAAATTGATTCCATCTGCCTTATCTGGAAATACAATGGAAGATATCGTTATGGCAAAACTGGACTATCACTCTTTGGATAAAGCCGAAAATCATGTTCGTATTCGTTTAAACACCAGTGCATTAAGAATAGAAAATTTAGACAACCATACTGTAGCTATCGCCTTGCAATCTAAAGATGGCAAGCTTTATCGTGTCAATGCGTCAAAATGTATTTATGCTGGGCATGCGGCTTTGGCACAACGTATCATGCCACAAATGCCACAAAAACAACAAGAGGCTATGCTAACCAATGTTAAGGTCCCCATGTTATACACTAAAGTTGCCCTAAAAAATGGGCATGCATTTAAAAAACTAGGGGTTTACTGGGTATATTGTCCCAATCAGCCATACTGTGAAATCATGTTGGATTTCCCTGTCAAAATGGGTGATTATGTTCCCGCTCAATCGCCCGATGAACCCATTATCTTGCATTGTATTCGCATTGCTACCAGTTTAGAAGGTAAAACCGCGCGTGACAAATATCGCCAAGGTCGGCGCCATTTGATGACACAAAATGAAACCCAATTGCGAGAGGAAATCATGCAACAGTTGCGCGAATTGTTTGCATTGGTCGGAGAAAATGCTGATGATATTGTGGTAGACATCAGTATTAACCGTTGGGCACATGGATACAGCTATGAACGTTTGGATTTATTTGATAGCGATAAAAGTGTCAAAGACAATACCACCTCTATGCAACAAACATTGGGCAATATTTTTATGGCAAATACAGATATGCTATGGAAACCTTATCTACAATACGGAATAGAACAGGGCATGCAGGCTGCACAACAAGCATTGGCATAAACAATACAACCACGTTAACTAATCTTTACGTTATAATCTCGACTTTAGTTGCGAAGGATTTATCATGAACAGTATTTTACAAACCTTGCCTGTGGGACAAAAAGTCGGCATCGCTTTTTCGGGTGGATTGGATACCTCTGCTGCATTACTATGGATGAAACTTAAAGGTGCAGAACCTTATGCTTATACCGCTAATTTAGGACAGCCTGATGAAGATGATTACAACGCGATTCCCCAAAAAGCCAAACAATATGGCGCAAAAGAAGCACGTTTAATTGACTGTCGTGCCCAATTGGCACATGAAGGAATCGCCGCCATTCAATGTGGCGCGTTTCATGTTAGCACAGGTGGTATGCCTTACTTTAATACTACCCCTTTGGGACGTGCGGTAACAGGAACCATGTTGGTTGCTGCCATGCAACAAGATGATGTACATATTTGGGGTGATGGTTCAACTTATAAAGGTAACGACATAGAACGTTTCTATCGCTATGGTTTACTGACCAATCCCAATTTGCGCATTTATAAACCTTGGCTAGATCAACAATTTATTGATGAGCTGGGCGGGCGTCAAGAAATGAGTGAATTTCTGATTGCCAATGGGTTTGACTACAAAATGTCGGTCGAAAAAGCCTATTCTACTGATAGTAATATGCTGGGTGCGACACACGAAGCCAAAGACTTAGAATTTTTAACTTCTAGCATGAAAATTGTGCAACCGATTATGGGTGTTGCATTTTGGGACGAAAGCCTCTCCATCGCCCCCGAAACCGTTACCATTCGTTTTGAAGAAGGCATACCCGTTGCTATTAATGGACAAACTTATGATAACGCAATAGATTTAATTTTGGCTGCGAATAAAATTGGTGGACGACATGGTTTAGGCATGAGTGATCAAATAGAAAATCGCATTATAGAAGCCAAATCACGTGGTATTTATGAAGCGCCCGCTATGGCATTATTGCACATCGCTTACGAACGTTTGGTAACGGGCATACACAACGAAGACACCATAGAACAATATCGTATTAATGGTTTACGCTTGGGACGCTTATTATATCAAGGCCGCTGGTTTGATAGCCAAGCCCTAATGTTGCGCGAAACCGCCCAACGCTGGGTAGCCAAAGCCATTACAGGTGAAGTCACGCTAGAATTACGACGTGGAAATGACTATACCATCTTAAATACTGACAGCCCCAATCTTACCTATGCCCCCGAACGGTTGAGTATGGAAAAAGTAGAAAATGCTGCATTTAGTCCAGCCGATCGCATTGGGCAACTGACCATGCGCAATTTGGATATTGCCGATACTCGCCATAAATTGGGTATTTATTCCCAAACAGGCTTGGTATCTTTGGGACAAGGATCTATCATTCCGCAGTTAGACAAACTTTGATTTTATAGTGAACTAAAATTGTCTTAATTATGTATTTTAATTCACAATAATATTATAAACGCGCGTTGCATCGCGTACCACGTATAAAGGGGTTTTAAACAGCAATCTTGAAATCTATATAAATCTAATCTAAAATACTCAAAATGAGTAGATTGTTAACAATTAGCCAAGCAGCAGAAATGCTTGGCGTATCCATTATTACCCTGCGCCGTTGGGAACAATCAGGTAAAATTCAACCAACCTACACATCAGGCG
>CAKARD010000097.1 GCA_916720425.1 uncultured Kingella sp.
GTTTTTAGGACTGCTTCGCAGTCAGCGCCTGATATCTCCGCCGTGAATGGCGAAGTTTTACGGCGCATTCGGATAAAATTGATTTAAACCACGTTCATGCAAACAAACTGCTTTAGCAAAGTAAAATAGGCGGGTTAATTTCTATTAACACCGCCATTTTGGGTTTATTGACGCTCCGGCTCTAATGCACTCACATCTTTAGGCAACAATTCTACTGTATTGCCTTGGCTTGGCAACCATTTTCCGCCCACACGCCACTGTCCTAATACATCTTCTATACGAATGTACCAATGATTTGTGTTAGGTAAATCTGATAAAGTCGCTGTGTAATTTGTGCTATTTTCCTCACCTGTGCTAGGGGCAAATTGCAAGTTAACTGTTTGGTCAAAATCCTTACGGGTAGGATGTAGTAGCAATAGTTTTAACGCCACTTTATGATCAAAATTTCCAGTTAATTGGATATGAGCAGTGTGATCATTATTCAGTATCACTTTCGCGTGCATATGCTGCTTTAGTGCAGCTTCATCACGTGCTAATTCCAGATTAATATGTTTACCATCTTTATAATAATCATCACTTACCATATCATTTGCATGAGTTTGCGCTAAACCAAAGGTAAAAAATCCTGCTATCACCACCAAAATTGGTCCCGACATCACTGCCCAAAATATAGGCTGTTTAAACCATGGCGCATTATTATCTGCCATATTACTCCCCAATAAAAATAGATTTTTCTACAATCTCACGTGCTTGGCTCTCATCTTGCCCTTCTTGACGATATTTGAATGTAAATACAATCGGGTGACTGCCTTTTTCTGCATATTCAGGCTGTGTTGCCACTTGAACAGGCACACTGATGATCTCTCCACCTTTTATACTTATCCCCTCTTTAGGTAAGCCAGTTAATGCAATATCTTCAAAACCTGCTACGCTGGCGGTAATCACTTGGGTATTTTCACTAGCATTACTGATGCTTAAATTGTAGGTATTTTCTAATAAACCATCTTTATTTTCGCGTACCATCACACCACGGTCTTTGATCACGTCGATTTGCATGGTTTGACGTGTGGCAATGCCCACCAATAAACCAATGACTGCTGCTAACAATACACCACCATAGCCGACAACTTTTGGACGCAATAAATGGCGTTTAATATCTGTATCTTTGTATTCATGTTTTAAAACGGCTTCAGTTGTATAACGAATCAAACCGCGCGAATAACCCATTTTATCCATGATTTCATCACACGCATCAATACACGCCGCACAACCAATACATTGATATTGCAAACCATCACGAATATCAATCCCCGTAGGACAAACCTGCACACACGCCATACAATTTACGCAATCACCCAAATTGGTTTCTTCTTTTTTGACATTTTTTTTACGCGCACCGCGAGGTTCACCACGTTCTGCATCGTATGAAATAATAAGCGTATCATGGTCAAACATCGCACTTTGAAAACGCGCATATGGACACATATGCAAACACACTTGCTCACGCATAATATGTCCAAATAACCACGTTACAAACCCATAAAACACTGCTGTTCCCAAAGCAACACTGCCTGCATTGCCTGTAAATATGGCAGGAACAAATTCACGAATAGGCACAAACCAACCTGAAAAGGTAATGCCTGTCCATGCAGCAACGATAAAAATCAAAAGATATTTGATGGCTTTGGTTTTGATTTTATGAGCATTCCAAGGTTCTTTATCTAACTTTAAACGCTTATTGCGATCACCTTCTACTAAATGGTCAATCCATAACATGATCTCGGTATAAACCGTTTGCGGGCAAGAATAACCACACCACAAACGTCCCGCTACGGTTGTCCACCAAAATAAACCAAATGCAGATACAATCAATAAACCTGTTAAATACAATAAATCTGCCGGCTCAAACACTAAGCCAAAAATATAAAAATGTCGCCCCGCAATATCAAACCACACGGCTTGTCGCCCATTCCATGTTAGCCATGGAGTCACATAAAAAAATAATTGTGTCATCACAATCATCATAATACGAATATTGGCAAAACGCCCTTTAGCCATTTTGGGATGAATGCGCTTTGCACCTTGATATAATTGTATGGTTTGCTCTTTAACGGCCTTTTTGGCTGGTTTGTTCTCTGGTTCCGACATGGTGTTCTCTTTTCATTATTTGTATTCTATAAATATAAATAGGATTATACGCGCCATCATTTTAATTTGTTTAATTATATTGATAGTTTTTCACCATAAAATAGAACAAGCCCGCAAAGCGGGCTTGGGCGTGCTTTGCACGCCTGACAGTGATGTCCTGATAAGAATTAAGGCGTGTGCAACACGCCCTCTAACCACAGTAGAGTCTATAGCGTACGCGGCGCAACGCGTGTTCACTCAATCTCAACGTCTGCGTCTGCCTCCACCAAAGCTACGTGTATTGCTATACCCTTTGTTGGTTGGGTGATAAGCTGGAGTTGGATTCGTTTGTTGCTGTGGCGCAATGGTTTGACGCGGGCTAGGACGATGAGTCGTATTTGAGTTATTGGCATGCGGAGGAATGGGATTTTGGGCGCGATAATCTTTATGCACACGTTCTACCGCTGCTGTAGGTTTGCTGACGGGCGTATACTTAGCAACATTATGATTATTCATAGCATTAGCCGCTAAATAACCCGCTGCCGCACTAATGGCACCATACAACAACCAATTGCCCGTATCAGGATCATAAGTGTACCGCTGTCCATCTGTTCCCTGTACAATTTCCCCAGCTTTAGCAGCATTTTGCGCAGCTTGTGGAATCACATTCGCTACTTCGGAAGCAGCCAATTGATACACTTGCTCGGCAGATGCCGTTTGCGCATTTAATTCATTTTGTAGGCGTTGGATTTCGTTTTGTTGTTTTAAAATCTCAATTTGCTTGGCATTCTCAGCAATTTGTTGATCTTGGCTAGAACCACCGCAAGCAGTGAGTATGGTAGCAATCAATGTAGTTAAAACCCATTTTTTCATTCAGTCTCCCTTGTGTTTAAAATATGGCGCCAACGTTGTATTTGATGGCTCACTTGTGTAGGGGCTGTACCACCCAAATGATTGCGTGCATTTAAGCTGCCTTCTGGCGTTAACACGTGATACACATCTTCTTTAATCAAACTACTAAATGGGCGCAATTCTTCTAAATTCAACTGGCTTAAATCTACCCCTTTTTGTTCTGCAAAACGCACAGCTCGCGCCACAACTTCATGGCTATCGCGAAAAGGCAACCCTTTTTTCACTAAATAATCCGCCAAATCAGTAGCAGTTGCAAAGCCTTGCATAACGGCTTGGCGCATATTTTCTTTATTTACACGCACACCACGCATCATATCGGCATAAATACATAAAGTGTGAATCAGTGTATCAGCAATATCAAATAATGGTTCTTTATCTTCTTGGTTGTCTTTATTGTATGCCAACGGTTGCGATTTCATCAGTGTCATCAAGCCCATTAAATGCCCCACGACACGTCCTGACTTACCACGCACCAGCTCTGGCACATCAGGATTCTTTTTCTGTGGCATGATGGATGAACCTGTACAAAAACGATCAGCAATATCCACAAATGCAAAACGAGGTGAAGACCATAAAATTAATTCTTCAGACAAACGACTCAAATGCACCATAACCAAACTTGCCGCAGCAGCAAATTCAATAGCAAAATCTCGATCAGATACGGCATCTAATGAATTTTGACAAATCTCATCAAAGCCCAATAATTTCGCCGTTAATTCACGCTGTATAGGATAGGTTGTTCCCGCTAGCGCGGCTGCGCCTAAAGGCATGCGATTAACACGTTTACGGCAATCGACCATGCGTTCAAAATCACGCCCTAGCATTTCCACATATGCTAACATATGATGACCAAAACTAACGGGTTGTGCTACTTGCAAATGCGTCAACCCTGGCATCACCGTATCAACGTGCTGTTCTGCCAAATCAATTAAAGCGCGTTGCAAATCTATAATCAAATTTTGAATCATGTGAATTTCATCACGCAACCACAAGCGAATATCGGTGGCAACTTGATCATTGCGGCTGCGACCCGTATGCAAACGTTTGCCAGCATCACCGATTTTATCTGTCAGACAACGTTCAATGTTCATATGCACATCTTCCCAATCTAATGACCAGACCATCTGCCCTGTTTCAATCTCAACCAAGATTTCCGTCATACCTTGTTTAATAGCAGATAAATCTTCCTGACTCAATACACCGGCTGCAACCAGCATTTGTGCATGTGCCAATGAACCTTGAATATCATGTTTTGCCAAGCGTTTGTCAAAACTGATAGAACCAGTATATTGTTTAACTAGCTCTGCCACAGGCTCATTAAAACGTCCTGACCATGTTTTGTTGTTACTCATGGGGATTCCTCATAATTATGGAAATTAAAACCAAAATTTTAGATTCAATTTAAAATACATACCATCATGCTCTTTTAATAAAGCCATAATGATGATACCTCGTAAACGTATAGGCAATTGGTTTATCATCTTGCTTTTACCGCCCATAACACCCTTTGCCCAATATCTTTCATCTCACGCATCAGACAGATTAAATTTGAATGGTAAAGAAAGTTAATAAACTTAATTTTCTTGACGCACTAAAATAGTACGTTTTCCTGTGTGATCGGCGGCAGAAACTATGCCTTCTTCCTCAAGCTGTTCAATAATCGTGGCTGCTTTGTTATAACCAATGCGCAAATGACGTTGCAAAGAGGAAATGGTCGCCTTTTTAGTGCGTAAAATGACTTCTACCGCCTGATCAACCAAAGGATCTCGCTCTCCCGATCCTGATAAACCTAAACCACTACTTTCTGGTTCGGGTTGGGTAATATCATCAATATATTCAGGCTCACCAAATTGTTTGAGGTACTCCACAACACGATGCACTTCATCATCCGCAACAAATGCGCCATGTATACGTTGCGGATAACCCGTTCCTGGTGGCAAAAATAACATATCCCCTTGTCC
>CAKARD010000098.1 GCA_916720425.1 uncultured Kingella sp.
CAACACTTTTTCAATACGCGAAGCGCAGGCCTGACAGGTCATGCCTTCGATTTGGAAACGGACTTTTTGTTGCATGGTATTATCCTCAAAACATTTTTTATTTTGTTGTAATCATGAACCCTAACTTAGGGTTAAGGTCAAGGATTTTGTGTGTTAGTAATAAAACCGTTTATTTTTGATTTTAATTAATGTGCAAATCATTATCATTTTATTATAATAATTAATGGAAATATTTTTTAATAAAATTAGACAAAATAAAGGACTCATTATGTCTCCTACTCCATTAAATCAATTAGAAAAAGGTTTTAAAGCGATTATTCACGATATTGTGCCTAATGCCAGTTTTGGTCATTTAGATGAGAGTGTCGGGCAGCGGTTAATAGATTTGGGGTTTAATAAAGGGGTCACTGCAGAATTAATTGCGGTAGGTATTTTTGGAAAAGGACCCTATGCGGTACGTTTGGGTAATCAGTCGCAATTTTCGTTGCGTGAAGCTGAGGCGTGCAAGATTTTGTGTTTACCAGAACCACGGGAGTGAATGATGATGCAAAGTTATTTTGCGTTGGTTGGCGCACCCAATTGCGGTAAAACCGTTTTATTTAATGGTTTAACGGGACAAAATGCCAAAGTTGCCAACTATCCAGGGGTAACGGTAGATAAGCGATATGGGCAGCTAAAAGGTCATGATGATGTCATGATTGTTGATTTGCCTGGAACTTATAGTCTGCGTGCGGCAACCCCAGATGAAGTCGTTACACGTGATGTGGTTTTGGGTAAATTAGACCGTAAACCCGATGCGATTATTGCAGTGGCCGATGCAACCAATTTACGCATGACTTTACGGATGGTGTTGGAATTAAAAACTTTGGGTTTGCCTATGGTGGTATCACTTAATTTAAGCGATGTTGCCAAATCGCGTGGTTTGCAAATTGATGCTAAAAAGTTGAGTGAACTTATTGGTGTGCCAGTACTGGAAACCGTTGCGATTAATGCCGATGGTGTTCAGGCGGTATGCGAAGCCGTTGCACAGTTGCCACGCCGAACGCAAACTGATCAGCAATCTATTCAAGACACTGATTTGTTGGAAAGACAAATCACACATCTCAATAGTCAAGATTTGTACACACAAATTGAAGAAATTCTGCAACAAGTTGTCAAACAAGCCATGGTATTGCCAGAATGGCATAAAAAATTAGATGCATTGGTGTTGCATAAAATTTGGGGAATTCCTATTTTGCTTGTGATACTGTTTTTGGTGTTTCAGGCAGTGTATGCGTGGTCTGCGCCTGTTATGGATGGTATTGAAGGACTATTTGGTGATTTGGGGCAATGGGTTCAATCCTCTATGCCCGAAGGGATTTTGCGTGATTTATTGGTTGATGGCGTGATTGCTGGTGTGGGGAGTGTATTGGTCTTTTTGCCGCAAATTACGATTTTATTTGCATTTATTTTGTTGTTGGAAGATTCGGGGTATTTGCCACGTGCGGCGTTTATGTTGGATAACGTATTGGCAAAAAGTGGATTATCTGGACGTGCGTTTATTCCTTTGCTCTCTAGTTTTGCTTGTGCTGTGCCTGCTGTGATGTCGGCACGAACCATTCAAGACCCGCGTGAACGCTTGGTTACCATTGCCATTGCACCGATGTTGACATGTTCTGCACGATTACCTGTGTATGCTTTAATTATCGCGGCGATTATTCCTGAAAAAACAGTTTGGGGTATGTTTAATTTGCAGGGTATTACCTTGTTTTGTTTGTATGTGTTGGGGATTGTGTCGGCAGGTTTAACAGCGTATCTGATGAAATGTTGGGCACGCAAACAAAAAAGCGTACAACAGTTTCCATTGCTGATGGAGTTACCTACCTTTCGAATGCCCAATTTCCGTCATATTTTAAGAAGTTTATGGGAACGAGTATCAGCATTTTTAAAACGCGCGGGTACGGTTATTTTTGCATTGAGTATTATTTTGTGGGTATTGGTTACTTTTCCAGCAGCACCCGAAGGTGCAACAGGAGCGGCAATTGATTATAGCTACGCAGGTATGCTGGGCAGATGGATACAACCCGTTTTTGCGCCATTGGGTTTTACTTGGCAAATGTGCATTGCCATGATTCCAGGCTTGGCTGCGCGTGAAGTGGTAGTGGCCGCATTGGGTACGGTTTATGCTGTGAGTGCAGGAAGTGAAGATGCGGTGCAAAATGCACTGATTCCTGTGGTGAGTCAAGATTGGGGATTGGCAACAGCATTTTCGTTTTTGGCTTGGTATGTTTACGCGCCGATGTGTTTGGCAACATTGGCTGTCATTCGTCGTGAAACTAAGTCTAGCAAGCAAACATGGATAATTACAGCGTATTTATTTACTTTGGCCTATATTTTTGCGTTTGTGGTTTATCGGATTGCGTTGGGAGTATTGTCATGATACAAGAAATCATTGTGGCTTTGATGGTAGTGGTGGCAGTGGCCTATATTATTCGTAAATATGTTTATAAGCCGAAAAACAAGAACAGCGTATGCGGTGCTTGTGGTGGGTGTAGTGGTAAAGAACAAAAAGGAAGTTGCCATTGAGCTTTAGGCTACCTGAATATAGTTTCAGGCAGCCTAAAATTTTTACCATGCCATAAAAGTACAAAATAGCACGATTATTTTGACAAAAATTCCTATTTAATAGGGAGTCACATAACAAATAACTAAGCCATCGCTTGATTGAATATCAAACATGAGTGGATTATAATAGCCAACTCTTTGCAAGATTTATACGCGTTATTATCATGTCTGATATTCCTGATATTGCTGATTGTATTCAGCAGAATTTGCACCAATATTTTCACGATTTAAACGGTGAAATACCTTGTGGTGTATATGATATGGTTTTGTTTCAAGTAGAAAAGCCATTGTTGCAATATGTCATGGCGCAATGTAATGGTAATCAATGCAAAGCGGCAAATATGTTAGGGTTAAATCGCAATACCTTACGTAAAAAATTATTGCAACATCAGTTGCTTTCTTAAAATTTTACCGTCTGTATTACTGGTTTAATGCAGGCGGTTTATTGTTGATGGATCATGATTTATCAAATTATCGCTTTATTGATTTGGAGTAGTTCTTTTATCACGGCAAAATATGCAGGGCAAACCCTAGATGTGGCATGGCTGGTGCAAATGCGTTTAATAGTGGCAGCGGGAATCATGTTGCCGTTTGCGGTACGATATTTTAAAACCATTCCCTTGTCATCATGGAAATATTTGATAATATTATCTTTTTTTCATTATGTTGTGGTATTAATGTTGCAATTTACAGGGGTGCAATATACTTCAGCTGCCAGTGCCGTTACGCTAATTGGTTTGGAACCCTTATTAATGGTGATGATAGGGCATCTATTTTTTGGTGATAGAGCGCGTTGGTTTCATTGGGTATTTGGACTGGTTGCATTTATTGGTGTGGTGTTATTAGTATCAGATAGCCCTGAGCAAGAAGAACAGGCCAGTTTGTTTGGGAGTCTATTAGTATTATTAGGTGATGTTGTGTTTTGTGCAGTATGGCGTCCCACGCGTCGGTTAATTAATCAAATTGGTGCTAATGCTTATACAGCATTGTCTATGCCTTTGGGCGCAATATTATGCTTGCCCATAACATTATTATTGGCAAAGCCTGAATCCTTACATTGGACATGGCCAAGTGGCATCAGTGTGTTATATTTAGGTGTGATGTGTAGTTGTTTGGCCTATTGGTTGTGGAATAAAGGAATGAGCCACGTCTCGGCGAATTTGTCTGGTTTGCTCACCACTTTGGAGCCTGTGTTTGGCGTGTTATTGGCCGTGGTGTTATTAGATGAGCGTTTGCATTGGAATGCAGGGTTGGGCATTACGCTGATTATCTTTGCAACAACATCAGCAGGGTTATTGCCACGTTGGTTAAAATCGCTCTAGTTGCGATCCTAGCGTGGTACGCGGCGCAACGCGTGAAATGAATTTTTAAAATACATGATTTTTATACTGAAAAAGGGAACGTAAAATGGCTCAAATTAAACGCGCATTGATTAGCGTGTCGGATAAAACGGGCGTGGTAGAATTTGCACGTGCTTTGCATCAAATGGGTGTGGAGATTTTGTCCACAGGTGGTACAGCACAATTGTTGTCTAAGGCAGGCATTCCCGTTATTGAAGTAGCTGATTATACTGGCTTTGCAGAAATGTTAGATGGGCGTGTTAAAACTCTACATCCCAAAATTCACGGTGGGATTTTGGGGCGACGCGATGTCGATGAGCATGTGACACAAATGCAGGAACATGGCATTGGGCCTATTGATTTGGTGTGTGTGAATTTATATCCCTTTGCTGCAACCACTGCTAAAGCCCATTGTACTTTGGAAGAGGCCATTGAAAATATTGATATTGGTGGTCCTGCTATGGTGCGTTCAGCAGCCAAAAACTGGAAACATGTAGCCATTGTAACGGATAACACAGATTTTGACATTTTAGTGGCGCAAATGCATGAGCAAAATGGTGCATTGAATGATAAGACCCGTTTTGAGTTAGCCTGCAAAGCTTTTTCGCACACGGCACAATACGATGGCATGATTGCTAATTATTTAACCCGTGTTTCCTTTGAAACCTTGTCTGGTGAACCTAAACTCAATGACTTTCCACAACAATTTAATCAAAGCTGGATAAAAGTACAAGAAATGCGTTATGGTGAAAACCCACATCAACGTGCGGCTTTTTATCGTGATCTCGAACCTGTAGCAGGCAGTTTGAGTGCTTATCAGCAATTGCAAGGTAAGGAATTATCCTACAATAATATTGCCGATAGTGATGCTGCTTGGGAGGCGGTAAAATCATTTGCACAACCCGCTTGTGTGATTGTGAAACACGCCAATCCATGCGGTGTTGCCATTGC
>CAKARD010000099.1 GCA_916720425.1 uncultured Kingella sp.
CCGCCGACATTCTGCTTGTAAGGCAGACGCTCTACCAACTGAGCTAATCACCCACTAACTCGCTTTCAACGAGAAAGGCGTTATTAAACTATATTTACTCAAAATACGCAAGAATTATCTAAAAATAAAAATTAATCTATTGATTAAATTATAAATTATTTTATAAATATTCACCGCAACCACTGTCCACTCTACTATTGGGATTCTTAAAGAAATCCTGTTCACTACAGCTGGAAGTGGTACTTTCGCATATTTGCACAGAACCATCTTGATTGAGTAATAATACACGAGGTTCATTTTTTTGGTTCAATGCTACAGCTTTCATCGTGTATTTACTATCATCACGCACGCTATTGGGGCTACCCTGTAACTTGATACAAAAATACTCGGTTTGCATAATTGGCAATGCTGCCCATGTCTGGGTATCTTGCTTAAATTTGCGGTTTTGCGCATAGAATCGTTCTAAAAATTGTGCATTATCCAACATAGCTTGATAAGCATTAGCAATGCGCCCTTTTCTCACAAAATACTGATAACTGGGATAAACTAACCCAACAAATATCCCTAATATCCCAATTACAACTAATATCTCGTGCAATGTAAAACCTTTATGATTCTTCATAATTTATACATGAAAACTCTCGCCACAACCACAACTTTCTTTTACATTTGGGTTTTCAAATTTAAATCCCTCTTGCAAACCTTCTTTAGTGTAATCCACTTGTGTGCCTTGTAAATAAACCAAACTTTTTGGATCCACAAATACTTTTACACCATCTTGCTCAAATACAGTATCTGTCTCTTGAGCTTCATCTACAAATTCTAAATTGTAAGCCATACCTGAACAACCACTGGTTTTGACACCTAAACGTATGCCTTCACCTTTACCACGTTTATCCAAAAAAATATGAATTTGTTCTACTGCTCTAGGTGTGATGCTAATCATTAGATTTTCCTCTTCATTATTTATTAACGCACAGATTTAACTGAGCCTGCCATACAATTGATAAATTATCACGTTCTCATTATCCTGTTTATAAGTTAAATAGTTAACGCGTTAATTTACTATGGTTTGATAGGTGTGCCATTATCACAAGACACACCCACACGCCGACAAGGGGGATCTACTAAAAATATACCCACTTAAATTTAAACTGTATTAAACGATAGATAACTAAGCAGCTTGATGTTTTTTGCGATAATCTGCCACCGCAGCTTTAACTGCATCTTCCGCCAAAATAGAGCAGTGAATTTTTACAGGAGGCAATTCTAATTCTTCAGCAATTTCACTATTTTTAATTGCTAAGGCATCATCTAAACTTTTACCTTTAACCCATTCGGTAATTAAACTAGATGAAGCAATGGCTGAACCACAACCATAAGTTTTAAATTTGGCATCTTCAATAATACCGTCATCATTAACTTTGATTTGTAGACGCATCACATCACCACAAGCAGGGGCACCCACCATGCCTGTACCAATATCATTATCGTCTTTATTAAATGTACCCACATTTCTAGGGTTTTCGTAATGGTCAATGACTTTGTCGCTGTATGCCATGATGTTAGTTCCTTTTGATATGTTGTTTTAAAATATAACTTTTAGTGTTCTGCCCATTCAACGGCATTTAAATCAATGCCTTCTTTAAACATTTCCCATAAAGGAGAAAGTTCGCGCAATTTACCAATTTTAGATTTGATTAATTGAGCAGCAAATTTCATATCTTCTTCGGTAGTCATGCGCCCAAAAGTAATACGTAACGAAGAATGTGCCAATTCATCATTGCGACCCAACGCGCGTAATACATAACTGGGTTCCAAGCTGGCCGAAGTACAAGCCGAACCACTAGATACGGCAATTTCTTTTACTGCCATAATCAAACTTTCACCTTCTACGAAGTTAAAGCTAACATTAAGATTGTTGGCAACACGATGTTCCATATCACCATTGATATACACTTCTTCAATGCCTTTAATACCATCTAAGAAAATTTGACGTAATCTCAAAGCATGCGCAATATCTTGTTCCATTTCCAATTTAGCAATACGGAATGCTTCACCCATGCCTACAATTTGATGGGTTGCCAATGTGCCAGAACGAAAACCACGTTCATGTCCCCCACCATGCATTTGCGCCTCTAAACGCACACGTGGTTTGCGACGAACATATAATGCTCCAATGCCTTTAGGGCCATAAATCTTGTGTGCCGACATGGATAATAAATCTACACACGCAGCTTCCACATCAATCGGAGTCTTACCACAAGCTTGAGCAGCATCTACATGAAAAATAATTTTGTGTTCACGGCAAATTTGACCTATTTGAGCGATGGGTTGAATGACACCAATTTCATTATTCACCCACATCACTGATACCAAAATAGTATCAGGACGAATGGCAGCTTTAAAAACTTCTAAATCTATTAAACCATTTTCTTGCACATCTAAATAGGTTACCTCGAAACCTTGGCGTTCTAGTTCACGCATGGTGTCTAATACGGCCTTATGCTCCGTTTTAACTGTGATAAGATGTTTACCTTTAGATTGATAAAAATGTGCTGCACCTTTTAGGGCAAGATTATCAGATTCACTGGCACCACTTGTAAAAATAATTTCTTTAGAATCGGCATTAATAAGTGCAGCAATATGAGCACGTGCTTCTTCTACAGCATTTTCAGCTTCCCAACCATAGGCATGACTACTAGAAGCTGGATTGCCAAAATGTTCACATAAGTAGGGAATCATTTTTTCAGCAACCCGTTTGTCCACAGGTGTGGTGGCAGCGTAATCTAAGTAAATAGGGTGTGTCATGGTGTGTCCTTATTTATTATTTATGTGTTAATGAAATTTGACATGGGTCAATGTTACAATTTTATCACGATTTTTATCCTCCTCTTCAGCCAAAAGACTGGCAAGGGTTACGTTACTTAAGTGGGTGTGTATGGTTTGATTGAGCCCTTCCCATAAATTGTGGGTGATACAAGGCGCACCGCCATGGCAATCGGCTCTGCCACTACACAATGTCGCATCTAATCGGTCTTCTGCGGCAGCAATAATTTGTGCGATATTAATTTGATCGGCAGACTTGCCCAATAGATAACCGCCTCCTGGCCCACGTATGCTTTCTACCAAACCTGCACGGCGTAATTTGCTAAACAATTGTTCCAAATAGGATAATGAAATATGTTGCCGTTCACTAATGGCATTAAGTTTTACGGCGTTATATTGCGCATTCATGGCTAAATCTATCATGGCGGTAACCGCAAAACGCCCTTTGGTGGTCAAACGCATATTTATTCCTTTTCCTTTATTTAGGCTATTATTGTGCTATTTCCGACTAAATTAGTCAAGTATAGTACATGGAAAATGTAAACCAAACAGACAACAAAATCATAGACTCCCTGCGTTTGAGCAATGAATTCAACTAAAATAACACAAAGATTGGAACCATTTTCAATTTTTGCTACTGCTTGTAACATATTTGAGTCATGTCTTTAAGAGATAATTAATTTGCGGATTCATGATTCAAGATTGACTACACAACCAAATTAAAACCGCCTAAACTATTAGTTAGGCGGTTTTTTGTACCTCTTTATTGATCAAAAAATTTTTTCTAAATGTAATAAAAATGTTACGCCACACCATAACGCTGACGATAGGCTTGTAAAGGTTCTAGATATCGCACCCAATCTGCACTTTTATTTTGTTCCAATAAAGCAAACAAATCTAACAAATTCGCAATAGCAATAACAGGTAATTGATATTGTTGTTCTACTTCTTGAACAGCAGATAATGCCCCCACTCCTTTTTCCATACGATCCAGTGCTATTGCAACCGCTGCAGGCTGTGCCCCCTCCTGTTCTATCAAACGCACACTTTCTCGCACCGATGTACCAGCAGAAATCACATCATCAATAATCAACACTCGCCCTTTTAATGGCGCACCAACCAATGTTCCCCCTTCTCCATGATCTTTTGCTTCTTTACGATTATAAGCAAACGGAACATTTATCCCTTTTTCAGCAAGCATCATGGCGGTTGCAGCCGCTAAAATAATGCCTTTATAAGCAGGACCAAACAGCATATCAAACTCAATACCGCTATTTATAATGGCTTGCGCATAAAATCGCGCTAGTTGTAAAGTAGAGGCACCATCATTGAACAAACCCGCATTAAAAAAATAAGGTGACTGTCGCCCTGCTTTAGTCGTAAATTCACCAAATTTTAATACATTTTGTTGCAAGGCAAATTTCAAAAACTCTTGGCTATGTGTACGCATAATATTTCCTAGTTTAACCTTCACGGGCATGATTAATGGTGTATTTGGGAATTTCTATAACCAGATCTTCATCTGCCACCTTTGCTTGACAGCTCAAACGAGAATCGGCTTGCAAACCCCACGCTTGATCCAATAAATCTTCTTCAATTTCGCTCGCTTCAGTTAAACTGTCAAAGCCTTCACGTACAATCACATGACAAGTGGTACAAGCACAGGATTTTTCACAAGCATGATCAATGTCAATACCGTGTTGCAACAATGCATCACAGATGGTTTGACCTTGCGGTATATTGTCCAATACTGCCCCTTCTGGACACAGCTGGGCATGAGGTAAAACCGTGATTTTTGGCATAGCGTTCCTTGATATATGTTCTATTAATAAACGATTATTATACCTTATATATTTCCCCTACTAGTAGGGGGAGCAGATCTAACAAGGTATCGTTTGCTATTTAGAACTCATATAGAAAGTTAAATAAACCATTATGATGCGGTGTATTCACTTGTGCAAATAGAAACACACTAACTTTTAGCTTTTTAATTTTACTTCT
>CAKARD010000100.1 GCA_916720425.1 uncultured Kingella sp.
GTCGGTGCAATCAATATATTAAAACATGGGCAAGCCATTCAGGCTGCCTGAAACTTAAATCAGGGCAGGACATGTCCGTAGCGCGTGTGAAGTGAACAATGCAGTCAGGTTGTCAGCAGCACGAACCCGCCGAAGCGAGTAAGCAAAACATTGCTAACCGCAGTAGGAATTCCCTCACTTTAGGGAGGGAAGGATGTCAAGCATCTTAGGCAAATTTTATTGCATCATGCCATGATTTTCCTGCTAAATCTTTGGCAGACAAATTAGGCTCAATATTTAACGGCCAATTAATGGCTACGGTAGGATCGTTCCATAATAATGAATGTTCGGCTTTGGGGTGGTAGTAGTCGGTGCATTTGTAGACAAATTCTGTGTTGTCTTCTAAGACATAAAAACCGTGAGCAAAGCCTTCTGGTATCCATAATTGATGTTTATTTTGGGCAGATAATATCGCGCCAAACCATTGGCCAAAGCTAGGGGAAGATTGGCGCATATCAACAGCTACATCAAACACGCTGCCTGCGATAACCCGCACTAATTTGCCTTGAACTTTTTCGGTTTGATAATGCAAACCACGCAACACACCGCGATTGGATTTGCTATGATTTTCTTGTACAAAAGTGCGTTGCGCTACGTTTTCACAAAACCAATTATCGCGAAAAGTTTCCATAAAAAAACCACGTTCATCACCCAATACTTGGGGTTCTAATAGTTTGACATCAGAAATGGGGGTAGGAATAATATTCATGTGTTACTCGCATATGGGTGAAGATTTTGTAATGCATGCTGCCAATTGCTGGGTGCAATGCCAAAAGTGGTTTGGATTTTATCTAAAGCCAGACGCGAATTGGTGGGGCGTTTGGCGGGAGTGGGGTAGGCTTGTGTGCTGATGGCTTGAACCATTGGCATCTGTTCTAATAGACCTTGTTGTTGTGCGGCTTGAAAAATAGCTTGCGCAAATTCATACCACGATACATAGGGATAACCTGAAAAATGATACACACCAAATGCATTAGATTTGCCTTGATAAATTTGTTGTGTTATACAAATTAATGCGTTTGCAATGTCGCCCGCATAAGTGGGTGCGCCATACTGATCAGCAACCACATTCAAGTTTTTATGCATCGTGCCTAAGCGTAACATGGTTTTGACAAAATTATGACCGTATTTTCCAAACACCCATGCAGTACGTAAAATAATATGACGCGAACATAATATGGCGGCACGTTCTCCATCTAATTTGCTTTGTCCGTACACGTTTTGTGGTGCAACGGGATCTTCTTCGTGATGGGGTGTGTCTCCCTTACCATCAAATACATAGTCGGTAGAAATATGTAATAAACAAGCACCCATGCTTTGCGCAGCTTGTGCCAAATGGCTGACGCCTGTGCTGTTAACCGCATAGGCCCAATCAGGTTCACTTTCAGCTTTATCTACAGCGGTATAGGCGGCAGCGTTGATAATAAAATCAGGCTGATAATGGGATATGATTTGGTTGACGGCTTGGAAGTGGGTGATATCCAACTGGTTGCGATTAACAGCAAGCACGTTGGCGGGTGGCAAACGGTTGACCAATTCACGTCCTACTTGCCCTTCTGCACCTGTAATCAGATATTTCATGGTCTATCCTTTATTTAAAAGGCGCAATAGGTATTGACCGTATTCATTTTTTTTCATGGATTCAGCCAGTTGGTATAAATTTTCATCACTTAACCAGCCGTTGCGCCATGCAATTTCTTCTAAACAAGCTACCTGTAAGTTTTGTATATGTTCTATGGTTTTTACAAAAGAGCCAGCTTCGTGGAGGCTTTCGTGTGTGCCTGTATCTAACCATGCAAAACCACGCCCTAATAATTGCACGTGTAAGTTGCCCTCTTGTAAATACATGTCATTAAGCGTGGTAATTTCTAATTCACCACGTGCGGAAGGTTTGATTTGTTTGGCAAACTCTATCACACGATTGTCATAAAAATACAAACCTGTTACGGCCCAATTGGATTTTGGTTTTTTGGGTTTTTCTTCAATAGATAGTACTTGGTAATTTTTATCGAATTCTATAACCCCAAAGCGTTCCGGATCTTTGACTTGATAGGCAAAAACTGTAGCACCATATTGGTTTTGCATAGCTTGTTGCAAAGATTGGCTAAAATGTTGTCCGTAAAAAATATTATCTCCCAGTACTAAACACACATTATCTTTGTCAATAAACGATTCACCAATTAAAAAGGCTTGTGCTAAGCCATCAGGGCTAGGCTGAATGGCATATTGAATCTGAATGCCAAAATCTGATCCATTACCTAATAAACGTTTAAAACTGGCATTGTCTTCTGGCGTTGTAATGACCAGAATTTCACGTATTCCCGCTAGCATTAATACCGATAGAGGATAATAAATCATGGGTTTGTTATAAACAGGCAAGAGTTGTTTGGATATACCACGTGTAATGGGATATAAACGCGTGCCACTGCCTCCTGCTAAAATAATTCCTTTCATTTTTATACTCCTATACTTGTGTGCCTAAACGTTCTAAGCGATATGAACCATTGAGAATATTTTGCCACCATGAGCGATGATTCAAATACCATTCAACAGTTTTACGTATGCCACTTTCAAAGGTTTCTTCGGGTTTCCAGCCTAAGTCTCGTTCAATTTTACGTGCGTCAATAGCATAGCGCATATCATGACCTGGACGATCTGGCACAAAAGTAATCAGATCTTCATAATGTGCTATGCCTTGGGGCTTATTAGGGACAAGTTCTTCTAATAAGGTGCAAATGGTACGAACAACATCAATATTGCTCCGCTCGTTGTGACCACCAATATTGTATGTTTCACCCACTTTTCCTTGAGTAATCACACGATATAAAGCACGGGCATGATCTTCGACAAACAACCAATCACGGATTTGTTTGCCATGACCATAGACGGGTAAAGGTTTCCCCTCTAGTGCGTTTAAGATCATTAGGGGAATCAGTTTTTCGGGAAAATGATAAGGACCGTAATTGTTAGAACAGTTGGTTATGAGGGTGGGCAAACCATAAGTGCGTAACCAAGCGCGTACCAAATGATCGCTGCTGGCTTTACTGGCAGAGTAGGGGCTGGAAGGCGCATAAGATGTGGTTTCAGTAAATAAATCATCTGTTCCATGCAAATCTCCATATACTTCATCAGTAGAAATATGATGAAAGCGGAAAGCAGATTTTCTTGTAGCATCTAAATGATGCCAATAGGCACGTGCGGCTTCTAATAACGTGAATGTGCCCACAATATTTGTCTGGATAAATTCGCCTGCGCCATCTATGCTCCGATCAACATGACTTTCTGCCGCCAAATGCATCACCGCGTCAGGTTGATATTGTGTAAAAATGCGATTAAGTTCACTACGGTTACAAATATCTACTTGTTCAAAAGTATAACGGGGGTGATGGGCGACACTTTGCAGGTTATCTAAATTACCTGCATAGGTGAGTTTGTCTAAATTGATGATGCTCTCTGTAGTATGGTTAATAATATGGCGTACTACAGCTGAGCCAATAAAACCTGCTCCACCTGTAATGAGTATTTTCATTTTGTGCTTTCTTAAAATTAAGGACAGTAAATTAAGAAAAATTAATAATGTGGTATTAATTATATATTTCTTTTATTATCTGTCCTAGATAACTGGAAGCCTTGTGCTTGGCCCATGGTTTAAAAATGGAAATTCTGGGCTTGAGTTGACATTTAAGAAATACCCAATTTCATTTTGGTGTTTTCTTCATGTTCTTCTTCCCAATCCACATTTTCACCACGTAATAGAGCTTGTATCATGTTTTGTGTTTCTGCATCGGTTTCTTTATATACACGCGCGATTTCTGGGTTGGTAAAAACAGGAATATTAGGATCGTACACTTTTGCAATACGATCAGACAGATAACGGTCTCTGGCACCATAAAATTTACTTAATTCACGTGCTTTTTCGGGATTCATGCCTAATTTTTCTAAAGCAATTCGTCCTGTGCGTATGGCTGAATCGGTTAATTCACGGATAACATAGGTGGCACCAGCACTGCGTAAATTATAAGCTTGATTACGATCATAAGCACGCGCAATAATGGGTAAATTGGGATAATAACGGCGTACATATTCTACAATTTCTATGCTGTCGTGAGCGTTGTTTAAGGCGATAACCAATAATTTTGCTTTAGCCAAACCCGCAGAGGCCAATAATTCTGGATTAGTGGCATCACCATAGTAGGTTTTAATACCCAACTTAGCTAAGCCTTCTACCATTTCAGCGTGGTTATCAATGACGGTCGTGCGGTAACCTGCATGGGTCAAAATACTGTTAACGTGTTGTCCAAAACGACCATGTCCTAATAAAATTACAGGATTTTCTTCGTTGATGTCATCGTGTGGACGATGTTGTTCGTTTTCACCCACAATGGTACGAGCCGAAATAAATTTATCATATAGAATAAATAACAAAGGTGTTAACACCATAGATAGGGCAATGACTAAGCTTAGACGATCTAAAATTTTGGCTGATAATACGTGGTTACTTTTGGCAATGGAAAGCAATACAAAGCCAAATTCACCTGCTTGCGCTAATGAAAGAGCAAATAATTTGGCTCCTAATGGTGGAAGTTTAAATAGTTTACCCAGCAAAAATAATACGATACCCTTAATTAGCAATAGGGCAAGGGTCATGCCGATAATGGGGAAGAATTTATCGTGTAATAGGGTAAAATTCATGCCCGCACCCACGGTAATAAAAAATAAACCTAAAAATAAACCTTTAAATGGTTCTAAATGGCTTTCCATTTCGTGGCGATAATGGCTGTTG
>CAKARD010000101.1 GCA_916720425.1 uncultured Kingella sp.
GAATATCCGATTGCATCTACTTTTTCTCTATCGCAACATGCATTTAATCGGTATCCAGAACCACAACCGATTAGTGTTATAGAAGCTTATGCACATTATGCCCAAGTCTTACCCGAAAATGTATTGGTTAGCCGTGGTGGCGATGAGAGCATAGAGCTGATTATTCGAGCATTTTGCGATACCCACGATAAGGTTTTGTATTGTCCACCTACTTATGGCATGTATGCAGTGAGCGCACAAACTTGCGGCATCCCCATTATTGAAGTACCCTTAACCACAGATTTTCAATTAAATCTACCTCAAATTGAAGCACAATTAGAGGGCGTAAAAGTGATATTTGTATGCAATCCCAATAATCCTACTGGCACATTAGCCAAACATGAAGATTTAATTCATTTATTAGAAATCACAAAAAAACGTGCCATTGTTGTCGTTGATGAGGCATACATTGAATTTTGTCCCGCAGAAAGTATGGTAAGCCAATTGGTGCATTATCCGCATTTAGCCATTATTCGTACTTTATCCAAAGCCTTTGCCTTGGCAGGTTTACGTTGTGGGTTTACTTTAGCCAATGCCGAACTTATCCAGATTTTGCAAAAAATCATCGCGCCCTATCCCCTGCCCACTCCTGTGGCTGATATTGCAACCCAAGCATTGAGTGCGCGAGGTTTGGTTCAAACACAACAGCGCGTTCACCAAATTTTAACCGACCGACTAAGGTTTATTGAACAACTCAACAGAATACCTCAAGTCGTTCGCGTTTTTGATACTGCCGCAAATTATGTTTTAGTTCAATTTCAAAATGGGCAAGAGGTTTTTCAAAAGCTAGGACAACAAGGCATCGTTTTGCGTAATCAAAATCATGCTTTGAGTTTGAGTAACTGTATTCGTATTAGTATTGGCACACAAGCAGAATTGACACGTGTTATTGCTGCCCTTCACCGTATTTAAGGAATCACCATGAAACCCACATTATTTATAGACCGCGATGGCACATTAATTGACGAACCCAAAACAGATTATCAAATTGATAGCTTAGAAAAATTAAAATTTGAACCCAATGTTATTCCCGCTTTGCTCCAGTTGAAAAAATACTATCGTTTCATCATAGTAAGCAATCAAGATGCGCTGGGAACATCGCGCTTTCCATTTGAGCAATTTTGGATACCACATAACGCCATGCTCAACTTATTCCGCTCACAAGGCATAGAATTTGATGATATCCTCATCTGCCCTCATGCGCCCAAAGACCACTGCAACTGTCGTAAACCCAAAACCAAATTATTACAAAAATACATTGATGAACAATTATTTGATCCCGAACGCAGCTTTGTGATTGGCGATAGAGATACCGATGTGCAATTGGCACACAATCTTGGTATACGCGCTCTAAAATATCATTCCGAACAATTAGGCTGGAATGAAATCGCCGAAAAACTGCTGGCGCTCGCCCAAAATCACTCTAATTCTCAGGCACGTTATGCGAAAGTCGTACGCCAAACCAAAGAAACCCATATTCAAGTGCAAGTTTGGTTAGACGAAGCAGGCATCAATGAAATCAACACCGGTATTGGTTTTTTTGATCATATGCTAGACCAAATTGCCACACACGGTGGTTTTAAAATGCATGTGCAATGTCAAGGCGATTTATGGATAGATGAACATCACACTATAGAAGACACTGCTTTAGCTTTGGGTGCGGCAATCAAACAAGCTTTGGGTGAAAAACGGGGTATTGCACGTTTTGGTTTTGTCTTGCCCATGGACGAATGTTTGGCTCAATGTGCCTTAGATTTGTCAGGTCGTCCTTATTTCCAATTCAAAGCCAAATTTAAACGCGAAAAAGTGGGCGATTTTAGTACCGAAATGACAGAACATTTCTTCCAATCGTTGGCTTACGCGCTGTCAGCCACCTTGCATCTAAAAGCCAAAGGCAAAAACGATCACCATAAAATTGAAAGCCTATTCAAAGCACTTGGACGCGTATTGCGTCAAGCCATACACATTCAAAGCGATCAATTACCCAGTAGCAAAGGAACATTAACCATTTAATTATGTTTACACAAACCATATCGCAAGGAATCCACTATGTCTACCCAAACCATTACCATTATTGATACGGCGTGCGCCAATTTATCTTCAGTGCAATTTGCATTTGAACGATTGGGTTATCGTACCCTCATTGCTCACACTCCAGAACACATTAAAAATGCTGATAAACTTTTATTACCAGGAGTGGGTACAGCTCTTACCGCCATGACAAATCTACACACATTAGGTTTATTAGATGCCATTAACACTGCCACACAACCCATATTGGGTATTTGCTTGGGCATGCAATTAATGAGTTGTCATTCTGATGAAGGTGATATCGATACGCTAGGAATCATCAGCACCCCAACACAACGCTTGCCAGACAAAGGTTTACCCATTCCCCACATGGGCTGGAATCAAGTCAATTATCAACCCCATCACCCCTTATTTACGGATATTAAACCCAACAGCCATTTTTATTTTGTTCACAGTTTTGCTATTGCCCCCTGCCAACAAACCATCGCCACTTGTGATTATGGTATCAGTTTTTCTGCTGCCATTGAACAACATAATTTTTACGGCGTACAATTTCATCCTGAACGTTCTGGCCAAAACGGGGCGTTATTATTGCGTAATTTTATGGAGCATATTTAAATGCAACCACAAATTATCCCCGCCTTAGATTTAATTGACGGACACATTGTGCGCTTAAATCAAGGTGATTATACCCAGCAAACCACTTATCACAACGATCCTTTGACTCAGTTTGCAGATTATTTAGCACAAGGCGCAACACAATTACACTTAGTGGATTTAACGGGTGCCAAAAATCCCACCCAACGCCAAACGCATTTAATTGGTCAAATTATTGAGCGCACACAAGGAAAAATTCAAGTGGGAGGAGGCATACGCACTAAACAAGACATCATAGATTTACTTCATGCAGGCGCAAATCGCGTGGTGATAGGTTCTGCCGCCATCAAACAACGCCACACCGTAAAAGATTGGTTTATTCAATACGGCGCAGATAAATTGGTTCTGGCACTAGACATCAACATCACACCACAGGGACAAAAGATGATTGCCATTCACGGTTGGCAAGAAACCAGCACCATCAGATTAGAAGAATTGATAGATGATTTTTTAACTGTTGGCTTAAAACACGTGTTATGCACTGATATTTCACGCGATGGCACATTGATGGGCTCTAATATTGCTCTGTATCAAGAGATTTGCACCCATTATCCTCAAATCCAATTTCAATCATCAGGTGGCATTGGTTCACTTAATGATGTGATGGCTTTGAAAAACACGCCTGTTTCAGGAATTATTGTGGGACGCGCTTTATTAGAAGGAAAATTTACTGTAAAAAAGGCAATCATATGTTAGCAAAACGCATTATCCCCTGTTTAGACGTAAAAGATGGGCAAGTGGTCAAAGGCGTACAATTTCGTCACCATGAAATTATCGGCGACATTGTACCACTGGCAAGCCATTACGCCCAAGAAGGTGCCGATGAATTGGTTTTTTATGATATTACCGCTTCATCCAATCATCGTACCATAGATAAAAGCTGGGTAAAACGTGTCGCGCAAGTGATCGATATTCCATTTTGTGTGGCAGGAGGCATTCAATCTATTGCCGATGCTGAACAACTGTTCACATTTGGCGCAGACAAAATATCCATCAATTCTCCTGCACTTGCTCAACCTGATTTAATCAATCAACTCACAGAACACTTTGGTTCACAAGCCATCGTGGTAGGCATAGACAGCTGGTTTGAAGCTCAAACAGGAAAATATTGGGTTCATCAATATACAGGCGATGTTACACGCACGCGCCAAACACAATGGCAATTATTAGATTGGGTCAAAGAAGTTCAAGCACGCGGCGCGGGAGAAATCGTATTAAATATGATGAATCAAGATGGTATACGTCAAGGTTATGATTTAACACAGCTCAAAATGGTACGTTCTGTGTGTCAGATTCCTATTATTGCATCGGGCGGCGCGGGTATAATAGAACATTTTCGCGATGCCTTTTTAAACGCAAAAGTAGATGGTGCGCTGGCAGCCAGCGTGTTTCACAAAAACATCATCCGTATTAGCGATTTAAAACAAGATTTATATCAACATGGCATAGAAGTGCGCTTATCATAGGACAATAAACATGATTGATATCACCAGTATCGATTGGCAAAAAGTGGCAGGTTTGTTGCCTGTGATTATTCAAAACGCCCAAACCAGTGAAGTATTAATGCTCGGATACATGAATCTTGACGCGCTCAATAAAACGTGTGTTGAAGGCAAAGTTACCTTTTATTCACGTACCCAAAAGCGGCTATGGACAAAAGGAGAAACATCAGGACATTTTTTACATATCGTGGCCATGAGTTTAGATTGCGATCGTGATACTTTACTCATCAGCGTCAATCCCATTGGGGCGACGTGTCATACTGGCACAGACAGTTGCTTTAACCAACTTGGTACCTTGCCCGATGGCGTGTTTTTCGCCAAACTAGAACAGCTGATTGCCCATCGCAAAGGACAAGATCCCCAGCAATCTTATACCGCACAACTTTATACCAAAGGAACGCAAAAAATTGCACAAAAAGTAGGCGAAGAAGGGGTAGAAACCGCCTTGGCAGCCATGACACATAACAATAACGAAATCCTTAATGAAGCAGCAGATTTGGTTTATCATCTTACTGTATTGTTGCAAAACGCTGATTTAAACTGGCATGATTTAACCCAAAAACTACGC
>CAKARD010000102.1 GCA_916720425.1 uncultured Kingella sp.
GTCTAATAAACCTTTTTGTTGTGCCAATGTGATGGCGCGACTAATATGTGCTAAGCTTATACCTGTACGTTCAGTAAAAAATGGCGTAGGCACACCTTCTATTAAACGCAAGGCATTGAGCATAAATTCAAAAGGTAATGCTTCAGCCAAGATATCACGCCGTTCTATAGCACGTAATGGATTGTATTGCATAGCCATCAAATAATCATTAGGATGACGCACACGCGTGGTGCGTTCTATCTTATTATGATGAGAAAGCTTGCCATGCGCTCCTGCCCCAATGCCAATATAATCACCAAATTGCCAATAATTCAAATTATGGCGAGCGCGTTGATTGGGGTGTTTAGCAAACGCACTAATTTCATAGCGCACAAACCCCTGTTCTAACAAAGTAGCATGAACTGCCTCTTCTATATCCTGCGCTTCATCACCCTGAGGCAAGCCTTTTGGGGGGGTATGTCCAAAAGCAGTATTGGGTTCTAAAGTAAGTTGATACGCGCTAATATGCGACACCCCAAATTGAGCAGCATAATTGATATCCTCTATAGCCTGTTCAATCGTTTGATAAGGTAAGGCATACATCAAATCCACATTCACACGCTCAAAAATCGCCATAGCCGTATCAATGGCAACGCGGGCTTCTTTAGCATTGTGTATGCGACCGAGTGCATGTAATTTATCATCAGCAAAACTTTGCACACCAATAGACAAACGATTAATGCCTGCTTCTTTAAAGCCTTTAAACTTATCACGCTCAAATGTACTTGGATTGGCTTCTAGGGTAATTTCTGCTTCAGGATTAATTTTAACCAAAGCACGAACACCACTTAATAAATCATCAATCGCTTTGGCAGAAAACACACTAGGTGTACCACCACCTATAAAAATGGTTTCCACACTACGCCCCCAAAAATAGGGGAGTTCATGTTGTAAATCAGTCAATAATGCCTGAACATAAGTATTTTCATCTAATGTAGTTTTAATTTTATGCGAATTAAAATCACAATAGGGACATTTTTGTATGCACCAAGGAATGTGAATATATAAAGACAACGGTGGCAAAGCAGTAAGAGAAGACATTATGAATTTCATGGTTAAACAATCAGATTTTTTGTTATTATACGCCAAGCTGAATTTTTCGTTTAGATGTTATGATGGCACACTTAAACCCCATTACCTTACCCTTAAATGGTACCAATCTTATTGAAGCCAGTGCTGGCACAGGGAAAACCTATAATATCACCGCATTATTTTTACGCTTAGTGCTATTGGAACATTTAGATGTAAATAAAATTTTGGTGGTCACCTTTACCAAAGATGCTACGGCGGAACTTAAGAACCGCTTGCGTTCACGTTTAGACGATGCTTTGCGTTGCCTAAAAAAAACGCCCCAACCACATGATAATTTATTGTTATTAAAAGAAAATTGTCAAGATAAGATTTTATTTGAATTACTCTCCCAAGCATTAATAAAAGAAACCGATCCTTTACGTATTCAATTACGTTTAAAAGCCGCCATCAGTCAATTTGATAATGCGGCAATTTATACCATTCACGGTTTTTGTCAACGTGTACTGCAAGATTTTGCTTTTTATTGTCAAGTACCCTTTTCTATTGAATTAAATGAAGAAGGCGAAACCTATTTACTAACACACGCACAGGATTTTTGGCGAAAAACGGTAACTTACGATGCCATAAATGCGCCATTGGTTTATGATGCCAAACTCACGCCACAAGTTTTGGCTCAAAAATTACACAAATTTATTGGACGACCTTATTTGCATTTTCGTAAACAAACAGACAACAATCTAGAACAAGCACAGCAACAATGGCTTCATCTTTGGCAATACGTCTCAACCCATCTCTCTGAAATAGAAACCGCGTTTTGGCGCCTACACACTAACTTAAACAAAAATATATTTCCAAAAGAAACCTACAAAAAAAAGTGGCAAAAACTGTCATCTTGGCAAAATAAACAGCCTAATGTGTCAACATTATTAAGCTGCTTAATCCATTCTAAAAACACACATCCACTGACTGCAGAATATTTGCACGCCACAACCAATAAAGGAAAAAGCTTAAATGGCGATGATGTCATATTGGTCTCTTATTTAGGTGAATTAGTAAAAGCGTGTCAAACATTACTGACGGCTCAAGAAGACCAATTGCTAAACCTTATGCATGATTTAATAGATTATTTACGTCATAGCAATGAAAACGATAAAAAAAATACCGCGACACGTCAATTTGATGATTTATTGCTAGATGTATTTTACGCTTTACAAGAAGATCGTGAACACGCTCAACATTTAGCACAAACTTTGGCAAAGCATTGGCAAGTTGCACTAATAGACGAATTTCAAGATACCGATCCCCTACAATATGAGATTTTTAAAACCATTTTTGACAATCCACATTTACATGATTCACAACGCCCAGCTTGGTTTATGGTAGGCGATCCCAAACAAGCAATTTATAGTTTTCGTGGCGCAGACATTTTTGCTTATCTCAATGCCTCACATAATGCAAAGGCACATTATAGCTTGGATACCAACTATCGCAGTCACGCTAAACTCATTAATGGTATTGGTATCTTATTTTCACGCGAACAACCATTTGATTTACCTGATATCCAATATGCACCTGTTCAATCAGCACGTGATAAAAGTGCCTTGCCCCTTGGCAATGCTGCCATTCGTTTTTCCTGGCTTAACGATCCTAATTCTAAGGAAAGTGAAACGGCTGATGTTTTAGAAAAACGTGCAGCACAATGGTGCGCTATAGAGATTGCCCATATCTTAGAACAGGCAAACATGGGGCAATTCACACTCAATCAAACCGATGCAATACAAGCCAGCGATATTGCAATCTTGGTGCCAACGCGAAGACACAGCGCACTTATGCAAGCAGAACTCAAACGTAAAGGCATTCAAAGTGTGTTGGTCAGTCGAGATAGTGTGTTTAGTGAAGAAGAAGCTCAGATCATATATGCATTATTAAGCTTTTTAATTCAGCCACAAAAAATCTCATCTTTGATTTATGTTTTAGGCAGTGCATTATTTGCCTATACCGCTGAACAATTAATTCAATTACACGAAAATGATCACGCATTGGCACAATGGATAGAACATGCCAATCAAGCATACGAAATTTGGCAAACACACGGTATCTATTCTTCCTTGCAATATTTTTTTACTCAGCATCAAGTAGAAACCATGCTCTTGACTCAGCGTAAAGAACGTGTATTAACTAATTTACATCAAATCATGGAACTACTAGCACAAGAAGATGAACAAGGACATACACCTTTAGCATTGTATCAATGGTTAGAAAGACGCATTCACGAGGCAAAAAAAACAAGTGAAGCTAAAGAAAATACCATCTTGCGCTTAGAAAGCGATGAGCAATTGGTTAAAATTGTAACCATGCATGCCTCAAAAGGCTTGGAATACAGCATTGTCTACTGCCCGTTTGCATGGAAAAATTCCCAAGATAAACAACAAGAATGGTACGTATTACATCAAAACGATGGAAGTTCAGAATTATTATATAAAAAACAATTAACTTCATCAGATAAACAACAACTAGATAGAGAAAAACGTTCAGAAGACTTACGTTTATTGTATGTGGCTTTTACTCGTGCCAAAGAACAGCTTAATATTTATCTTGCCAGCTACCAAGGTGCAAAACAACATGCCTTACCCTATTTGATTCATGCTGAAAACTTTGCTGATGTGCCCAACCAATATTGCCAAGCGTGGCGTGATTTTATCCAGTCACACCAAAATGATCAGACTGATTTTTCATGGAATGAACAATTTTCACCCAATAGCATCTCGCCCGATCGTACGGCTATTTCAGCTGTAAAAAATACCTTACCTAAACTTTATCATGCAGCAAAATATCCCCCTCGTCGCTTTAACTATGTGGCACACACCAGTTTTACTGCATTGAGTCGCCAACACCAGCGCACGCAACTGGGTGATGACTTCACTTTACCTATTTTAGATTTTGCCGAGCAAATACAAGATGATAAACAAGAAACCGAAATCATAAAACAGTATGACTTAAGCCATTTTCCTAAAGGTGCACATGCTGGTATCTGTTTGCACAGTATTTTAGAAAAATGTCTATCTCAACCTATGAGTGAAGTTTATCAACGCGATACAATTATACAAATCTTACAGCAATACGGAATAGACAGCGCAGTGTGGCAAGATGCCGTTTGGCAGATGTTACAACAAATTCAACACGCGCCTTTATCACCCAATAATACATTGTCTGGTATTCCTACCCATCGTCAATTAGCAGAATTGGATTTTATATTTTATAGCCAAGATTTTGATATTAAAACATTGCAAAAATGGTTTCAGCACAGTTCATTACCCAATGAAATTATTCAGGCCAGTCAAAGTTTGCATTTTTATCATGTGCAAGGCTTTATCAATGGCACTATAGATCTATTAACACAAAGTGAACAAGGTGAAACTTTTGTGATAGATTATAAATCGCATTATTTGGAATCCTACGACACTCAAAATCTCAATGCGGTTATCGCCGAAAACCATTATTATTTGCAAGCTCTGATTTACGCTATTGCCAGTGCACGCTATCTGGCACAACGACAAGCGTTGCCTGATGCAATTAAAGTACGCTATCTGTTTTTACGTGGTATTCACAGTAAAAATGAACAAGGTACAGGTATTTGGTCATGGGATATTCCAATTGCATATTTAATGCCCTTTCTTGAACATTCTCACTGATTTTACTCCTGATAA
>CAKARD010000103.1 GCA_916720425.1 uncultured Kingella sp.
CAAGCAGAAGGTCAATCGGGTTATAAAGTGGGTTTGCAAATGCCACATTATATTGCCATCATGCAATATGCTGATAACCGTGATTTACGCGAACAAATCTATCGCGCTTACAGCACACGCGCCAGTGAATTGGGCAAACCTGAATGGGATAATACCGCCCATATTACACGTTGCTTGGAAATTGCCCTAGAGCAAGCACAATTATTGGGTTATCAAAATTATGCGCAATTATCATTGGTTACCAAAATGGCAGAAACGCCTGAACAAGTATTAACTTTCTTGCGTGATTTAGCAGCACGTGCCAAGCCTTTTGCGCAAAAAGATTTAGATGAAGTGCGTGCTTTTGCTACAGAACATTTACAATTAACTGATATTCAATCATGGGATTTGAGCTATGCCAGTGAAAAACTGCGCCAAGCCAAATATGCATTTAGTGAAACCGAAGTGAAACAATATTTCCCTGCCGATAAAGTTTTATCTGGCTTATTCAAACAAATCCATACCTTATATGGCATTGATTTTGCCGAAAAAACGGTTCCCGTTTGGCATAAAGATGTGCGCTATTTTGAGTTATTTAAAGAGGGAAACGCAATCGGGGGCGTGTATATGGATTTATATGCACGTGAAGGGAAACGTAGTGGCGCATGGATGAATGATTATTGTGGTCGTCGTCGATTTTTAACGGGTGAAAAAGCGGGGCAATTACAATTACCCATTGCATATTTAGTCTGCAATTTTACCCCGCCTATCGGTAGCAAACCTGCTTATTTAACACATGATGAAATCATTACGCTGTTTCACGAAATGGGGCATGGTTTGCATCATCTGCTCACACGTGTAGAAGAATTGGGTGTCAGTGGCATCAATGGCGTAGAATGGGATGCCGTAGAGTTACCTAGTCAGTTTATGGAAAACTTTGTGTGGGAATATCCCGTGTTGCGCGAAATGTCGGCACATGAAACGACAGGCGCAGTATTGCCCCAAACCCTATTTGACAAAATGCTGGCAGCAAAAAATTTCCAACGTGGTTTATTCTTAGTACGACAAATGGAATTCGCCCTGTTTGATATGTTGATTTATAGTCAGCATCAAGTGGATAAAATCAACCAATGGCAAGAAATATTACAACAAGTGCGCCAAGAAGTCGCAGTAATTCAACCGCCTGCTTATAATCGGTTTGCAAATAGTTTTGGGCATATTTTTGCAGGGGGCTATTCGGCAGGCTATTATAGTTATGCATGGGCGGAAGTATTAAGTGCTGATGTTTATGCAGCGTTTGAAGAGAGCCAAGATATTGCAACAACAGGGCAACATTTTTGGAATGAAATTTTAGCAGTAGGAGGCAGTCGCCCCGCAGCGGTATCATTTCATGCCTTCCGTGGTCGCGAACCCAAAATTGATGCGCTTTTACGTTATTCGGGTTTTGACTTGACAGACTAATGGACTAACATTTTCCCCTTGCTAAAACAAGGGGATTTTTACTGAATGGGTGAACCGTAACCAATTAAGTTTTCAGTGCCGAAGCTTCTTTTGCCAAGCGTGTAATGGTATTCCAATCTTGGTTTGCCACTGCTTCTTTAGGTGTCAGCCATGTGCCGCCCACACATAATACATTAGGCAGTGCCAAATACTCAGGCGCAGAGTTCAGCGTAATCCCGCCTGTTGGGCAAAACCGTACATGTGCGTATGGCCCATATAACGCTTTTAGCATTGCCTTTCCTCCCACCACTTCAGCAGGAAAAAGTTTCAGCGTATCTATGCCATGCTCTAATGCTAATTGCACTTCACTGGGCGTTGCCACACCAGGGATTAAGGGAATATTCACATCATGGCTTGCTTTTGCTAAGCTTTCGTGTAAACCTGGGCTAATGGCAAAAGTTGCGCCAGCATCGGCTACTGCTTTGAGTTGTTCAGGATTGGTTACGGTACCCGCCCCAACAATGGCTCCCTTCACTTCTTTAGCAATCAAACGAATGGCATCTAAACCAACAGAAGTACGCAATGTAATCTCTAATGTTGGAATGCCCCCTTCTACCAAAGCATAAGCCAAATCTACAGCTGTATTTAAATCATCAATGGCCATAACAGGAACCACTGCGCCTGCACTTAATATTTCGCGAGGTGTCATGTTTTTTCCTTAAAATGGATTAAAAAACCAGAACATTTTACACGCCAAAATCCAAAACGTCTTGTAATACAGCAAATATACTATCGATGAAAATAACTATAATAGTACCTTGCTAACCATCCGCATTGATAAATAAGCCTCACTTTGCTTGATTAAGTGACGATTGACCAATCTAGCCTTTCACCCGCACACATGGGTATGACTTCATCATCACCCAAAGATAGGCTTTTTGCTACTGTTTGCGCCTTTTTGACTAAAGTTATATGGCGCGTGTTTTGAGGTAAGCCATAAAATTTTGCCCCATTTTTACTGGCAAACGCCTCTAATTTATCCAGAGTTCCTGCTTGGTCAAAAATTTGTGCATACAGTTCTATGGCATTGGCGGCACTAAACATTCCCGCACAACCACAGGCATTTTCCTTAGCTTGCTTGGGATGTGGCGCACTGTCTGTACCCAAGAAAAATTTATGTGAATGCGTACCTGTCACCGCTTGAATTAAAGCTTGACGATGACTTTCACGCTTGATAATGGGTAAACAATAATAATGCGGACGTATCCCCCCTACCAAAATATGATTACGGTTATACATCAGATGCTGAGGGGTAACCGTAGCGGCCAGATTATCGCCACTTTCACAGACTAACTGTGCTGCTTGCGATGTGGTAATGTGTTCAAACACAATCTTTAATGATGGAATTTTTAGCATAATTGGCTGTAATATTTGTTCAATAAATACCGCTTCGCGATCAAAAATATCCACATCAAGGTCGGTTACTTCGCCATGTACCAGCAATAAAATGCCTTGTTGCGCCATTTCTTCTAACGTGGGTAATAATTTAAATAAATTGGTTACGCCACTATCGGAATTGGTGGTTGCACCCGCTGGATAAAGTTTAAAGGCAACCATGCCTGCCGCTTTAGCTTGACATACTATTTGGGGCGTGGTTTGGTCAGTGAGATAAAGACTCATCAGTGGTAAAAAATGGCTGTTTTGCGGTGTGGCAGCCAAAATTTTTTGTTGATACGCCAATGCTTGATCTATTTGAGTAACAGGTGGTTTGAGATTGGGCATAACCAAAGCACGCCCCATTTGGCGTGCGGTATAAGGTACCACCGATTGCAAAGCAGCACCATCACGAAAATGGACATGAAAATCATCAGGTTGAATAAGGGTTAACGTGTTCATAAATTATTCCCAAATATGATTAGAGTTTTATTTTTGGCTCAATGTAATGCCTGTCCAACCAAAAATTAGGGTTAATACTAAACTTAAATAACAAAAAAAGGCATAAGGCAAATAGTCCCAAACCACTACGCCCAAAACATGGCTGATAAACACACCACATACACTCCAAGGTACCAAGGGATTAATTACCGTTCCAGCATCTTCTAGTGTGCGTGATAGATTGCGTGAATGTAAGCCCAATTTATCATAAATAGGCTTGAACGTTTCCCCCGCAAGTAAAATACTTAAATATTGTTCCCCAATCAAAAAATTAACACCCACAGAAGTCATGGCTACACTAAATGTTGCACGTCCTGCATTAGTCAAAAAGTCACGAATCGCATTTAATAAAGAAGGAATCACTCCAATACTAAACAGCAATCCGCCCAAACTCATGCCCAAGATAACAATGGTTTGGGTGAAAAACATGCTTTCTAAGCCCCCACGTGATATTAAACGAGCCACATCTTTAAATGTTTCACCTTCTATTTTATAACCACTATAAAACCATTGCCCCAGTTGTTTTAAATCAGGGTACGTATGTAAATAGGTTATACCCAATGCCATCAGTACAGTAAACAACATGGCAACGATAGCATTGATGCGCAATAATGCCAAAATCACCAATAAGGCAAAAGGAATCAGAGAATAAGTATGCACCAAACCTGTTTCTAGTAATTGAGTACGATACAATTCAATATTATTGAAATCATGAGCATTAACAGCGGGTAAAACCCATAACATAATAACCGCACTCAATATCCATGCTGGCACGGTGGTATACATCATATTTTTGATGTGTTCAAATAAATCTATACCCACAATAGAGGCTGCAATACCTGTCGTATCAGAAAGCGGCGACATTTTATCGCCAAAAAATGCACCCGACACAATGGCACCAGCAGTAATGGCCAAATCAGCGTTAAATGCTGTTGCCATGCCCATAAATGCAACACCCACTGTTGCGCACGTGGTTAAGCTACTACCAATAGAAATACCAATCACCGAACACAGCGCAAACGCAGAAAAATAAAAATAAGTGGGTGAAATTAAACCAAAACCATAATACATCAAAGTGGGAATCGCACCACTCATCATCAATGCACTGACCATTAAACCAATAAAGAAAAAAAGATAAATCGCCCCCATACCCTGATTTAATGCACTAATCATTCCTTCTTGCATTTTGTTATAGCTCAAGCCACGTGCCAAACCATACAATAACAATGCAGCTATTGCCGTAATAATCGACATATGTGGCAACCATTCTAATGCAATAATGGTATACCCCATCAGCGCAATTAATACCAAAGCGACACCAAGAGCTTCCCATTTTGGCATATCTTGTAATACTTTAAAAGTAAACATGATTATTCCTTTATTTTCTTTCTAAAACCAAGATATAA
>CAKARD010000104.1 GCA_916720425.1 uncultured Kingella sp.
GTGCGCACATGTTTACAGGCAGTAAAGTTGCCGCATCTTTTGCGATGTTGATGGTGGGTTTGTTGGTAACTATGGGCATTGGCAGTTCGTTTTCTACTTTGCCCATTATCACCGCGATTTATGTACCATTGTGTATGAGTTTGGGTTTTTCTCCTTTGGCCACAGTAGCAATTATTGGTACAGCGGGTGCATTGGGTGATGCGGGGTCGCCAGCTTCCGACTCCACTTTGGGGCCGACTATGGGTTTGAATGTGGATGGACAACATGATCATATGCGAGATAGTGTGATTCCCACCTTTATCCATTACAATATTCCTTTGTTTATTGCAGGTTGGATTGCTGCATTGATATTGTAATGAATGGGCGTGTTTAACACGCCCTTTGGTTTTTTAAAGTGAAACAATTTTAATATAATATCTTATTATAATTTTGAAACAACTGTTTAGAGTGGCTGATTTTTTTAAAATTTTATTTCAAACTAGTCTTTATATTTAATCTAAAAATTCAAAATAATACTAATTCTGTAGCTATAATGCTAATTATAATGACTACATGAATGATGAAAATCTGTTATTATCGGAAATTTTATTAATGCTGTAAGCCATTATGACTAAAACATTTCTATATACGGCCATTTTTTCTTTATATTTGGCTGCGTGTTCTCCTCAAGGTGCTCAAACGAATCAATCCACAACATCCCATAACAAACATGTAGCCATTACTGCTATTGTTGAACACCCTGCGCTAGACAATGTGCGTAAAGGCGCATTAGATGAATTAAAAGCAGAGGGTTTGGATAATGTGATAGTAGATTTTCAATCAGCACAAGGTAACACTTCTACCGCCATGCAAATTGCTAAAAAACTGGCGGGCGATAAACCTGATGTGGTTTTAGCAATTGGTACACCCAGTGCGCAGTCGATGCTCTCTGCCAGCCAAGATATACCGATTGTGTATGCTGCCGTTACCGATCCTATTGCCGCTAAATTGGTGGATTCGTGGGAGGCATCGGGCAAAAACATCACAGGTGTATCTGATCAACTTTCCCTGGGCCCACAAATTGAATTAATGCAAAAATTGGTTCCCAATTTAAAAGCAGTAGGCTATGTATACAGTCCCAGCGAAGTCAATTCCACTGTGGTAATGGAACAATTGAAAACCGAATTGGCAAAACACAATATAGAATTGGTGACTGCTCCAGCACAAAGAACCACAGATGTATTGACTGCTGCGCGAAGTTTGGGCGGTAAAGTACAACTATTGTACACTTCACTAGACAATAATGTGGTGGCTTCTATGGAGTCGATGCACAAAGCAGCGAGTGAAATTAAAGTACCACTATTGGCATCAGATCCTGGTTCTGTGGGGCGTGGTGCGATAGCAGCTTTGGGGGTGAATTATTATGATATTGGAAAAGAGTCGGGCAAAATCATGGCAAAAATATTGAAAGGTGAGAGAGCAGGTAGTATCCCATCACAAAAAATGAGCCAATTTGATTTATATATCAGTCCTAAAAATGCTCAAGCATTGGGTTTTACCTTGCCTGATGAGGTAAAAAATAACAAAACCATTGTGGTGGAATAAATATGTCTTGGGTTGCATTATTTGGTACATTTGAAATTGGCTTGGTTTATGCATTGGTTGCATTGGGTGTGTTACTATCCTTTCGTATCTTAGATTTTCCTGATTTAACCGCAGATGGTAGCTTTCCTTTGGGTGCTTTTGCCTGTGCGGTATGTATGACTGCAGGGCTAAATCCCTTTTTGGCGATAGGGGTTGGTTTTTTGGCAGGTTTCGTCGCGGGAGGGATAACCGCATGGTTAAATGTACGTTTGGGCGTTTTACAATTATTGGCTGGGATTATTGTGATGACTGCATTGTATTCAGTCAATTTGCGTATCGGTGGGGCACCCAATGTACCATTGTTGGGTATAAATACGATATTTGATCAGTTTAAACCATGGTTTGGTAAAGGAATTTGGCAAAACAGCGTGATTTTGCTGCTAATTACATTATCGATTAAATACAGTTTAGATTGGTTTTTTAGCACAGAAATGGGTTTAGCTATGCGTGCCACAGGCATCAATCCACGCATGGCTAAAGCCCAAGGTATCGCCACGCCCAGAATGATTATTTTGGGTATGGCATTATCCAATGGTCTTATTGCTTTGGCGGGTGCGTTATTTGCCCAAGTGGTAGGCAGTGCTGATGTAAGCGCAGGTTTGGGTACAATCGTCTTTGGTTTAGCGGCGGTAATTTTGGGTGAATCCTTGTTGCCCAGCAAAACAACATGGCTGATCACATTGTCGGTTATTTTAGGTTCACTGGTCTATCGTTTATTTATTATGATTGCAATGGGTAGCGAAACCTTGTCCAATCTAGGGTTGAAAACACAAGATTTAAATTTAATTACCTCAGTTTTAGTGGTATTGGTGATGTTATTGCCACAAATCAAACGAACACTAAAAAATAGGAATTAATATCATGATGAAAGCAGACAATCTCAAACTCACCTTTAATGCTGGAACGCCCATTGAAAATCCCGTATTACGCGGTTTAAGTTTACATATTCAAGATGGTGAGTTTGTAACCGTAATTGGTAGCAATGGTGCAGGAAAATCCACCTTTCTCAATGCCATTAGCGGAGATGTGTTGGTAGACAGCGGGTCTATTCACATAGATAATGTAGATGTAACGAAATTAGCTGTCCATCAACGTGCAGGCTGGGTCGCGCGTGTATTTCAAGATCCAATGGCCGGCACGTGTGCCAATCTTACCATAGAGGAAAATATGGCATTAGCATTTAAACGTGGGCAAAAACGCCGCTTAGGTAAAGCAATCAATCCCGTTAATCGTGCCTTTTTTCGAGAAAAATTAGCTCAATTAAAATTAGGTTTAGAAAATCGTCTCACTGATCGCATGGGTTTGTTGTCAGGTGGCCAACGTCAAGCTATAAGCTTATTAATGGCAAGTTTACAGCCAGCCAAAATCCTCTTATTAGATGAACATACTGCTGCATTAGATCCTAAAACTGCCGCTTTTGTATTGGAATTAACCGATCAAATTATTCACGAAAATAAATTAACAGCCATGATGGTGACCCATTCTATGCAACAAGCCTTAAATCATGGGCAACGTACGGTAATGTTACATCAAGGACAAGTGGTGTTAGATGTCGCGCAAGAGAAGCGTCAAGGTATGAGTGTACATGATTTATTGGATTGGTTTGAGCAGACACGTGGTGAAAAAATTAGTGATGATTCACTTTTATTAAATTAAGGTGTGTTGATTTTAGACAAACAACAGTTGTACACTGAATATTAACTTATCCCTATTGTTAATTAAAGTGAAGCAACTGTTGATTACAGATGAACCATATCAGCACATTAGCCATGTGGTATAATGACGATTTTAATTTATAAATTATTTCAAGTAATACAGTATTATTTTACTGTATTCTCTATGGCTTGATTGCCTTATTCTGCATATATTAACGCACTTTCCTTATTTTGACTCATTACGATAATTATGATGCCTAAAGATTACACCGAACACAGTATTAAAGTATTAAAAGGGCTTGAACCTGTTAAAGAACGCCCTGGTATGTATACACGTACAGATAGTCCTACGCATATTGTTCAAGAGGTGATAGACAATGCTGCTGATGAAGCATTAAGCGGATTTGCAACAAAAATTGATGTGACTCTTCACGAAGATGGATCGGTGAGTGTGTCTGATAATGGACGAGGTATTCCCACAGGCATTCATCCCAGTGAGGATGTGCCTGTGGTGCAATTGGTTTTTACTCAATTGCATGCAGGGGGAAAATTTAATAAACAAATAGGCAATGGTGCCTATATTTTTTCTGGTGGTTTGCATGGTGTGGGCGTATCCGTCACGAATGCCTTATCACATCGCTTAGAGGTAACAGTAAAGCGTGATGGAAAAATATCGCGTATTGTCTTTGCAGAAGGCAATGTATTAGAGCCATTGAAAGTGATGGGTAAGACCAAAGAAACGGGTACACAAGTACGCGTTTATCCCAATCCCAAATATTTTGAGCAAGCACATTACAATATAGTTGAACTCGAACGTTTGTTGCGGGCTAAAGCCGTGTTACTTAAGCATGTTAGTGTAACTTTGACACAAGAATGCGCCAATCAGTCTCACAGTGTAAAAACTTGGCATTATCCTAACGGATTGGTGGATTATTTAGATGAAATGGTGAGTCAATCACCACTGCTTACCCCCATTTTTTCTACAGAAAATTATTTAACAACGTCTAATGAAGAATTTCATCAAGGAGAAGGCGCAGCATTTGCGATAACATGGTTGGAAGAAGGCAGCGGTTTGGGTGAAAGTTATGTCAATCTCATTCCCACAGCAATAGGTGGAATGCACGAAGTAGGTTTAAAGCAAGCCGTATTTGATGCAGTCAATCAGTTTATTACACATCATAACTTATTGCCTCGTGGTGTGAAATTGCAAAGCGATGATGTGTTTGCACAAGTGGCTTTTGTATTATCTGCCCGTTTATTAGATCCGCAGTTTCAGGGGCAAACCAAAGACAAATTAACCAGCCGTCATGCATACAAACTCATGAAACAAGTATGCAGTCATCCTTTGGAGTTATGGTTCAATCAAAATATTGAAATAGGTAAAAAAATTGCAGAACGCATACGATTTTGTGCCTTTTTAATCGCTAATTCTGCAATTTTTTTACCTATTTCAATATTTTG
>CAKARD010000105.1 GCA_916720425.1 uncultured Kingella sp.
AAGTATAGTCAGCACCAATTTTTTCTGCGGCTAAGGATAATTCAATGGCTTCTTTGGTATTATTTGCTCCAGTGCCTGCAATAATTGGAATGCGTTTATTGGCATGTTTCACCACCGCTTTAATCACAGCTAAATGTTCATCTACGGCAAGTGTGGCGGATTCTCCCGTTGTACCAACAGCAACAATGGCATCTGTACCATTTGCAATGTGCCAGTCAATTAAGGCATTAAGTTGTTCGAAATCAACGCTGCCATCAGCGTGCATAGGGGTAATGAGTGCAACAATACTGCCAGTTAGCATAATATTCACCTTTAAACAATAGCGTTTAGATGAGTCAGATTGTAGCCTAATTCAAAGCATTTGCACAAATTCGCCTAAAGTATTTATGATTATTTTGTAAACTTGTGTAAAAATATAATTATAAAAAATAGTAGATTTAATTAAAAATGATATTTTTTATTGATGTAATGATTTGATAAGAAATAAAAAAATTTAGATGAAAATATTTATCATATTCATCACGCCTAAACAGGTAAATTTGATAATTATTTGTATTTTAAAATGAATTTTGACAAAAAAGCGATATTTGTTACAATGCTTCCTGTCTTAAACGTAAACAAAAAAATTTGAAAGGAAATATTATGCAAGGCGATAAAGCTGTTTTAGATTATATGAATAAATTGTTGGCTGGTGAATTAGCAGCGCGTGATCAGTATTTTATTCATTCTCGTATGTATGCAGAATGGGGTTATACAAAATTATTTGAACGCATTGGTCATGAAATGGAAGATGAAACACAACATGCTAATGATTTTATTCGCCGTATTTTAATGTTAGGCGGAACGCCCGAAATGACACCCGAACCCATTCGTGTTGGTAAGAACGTAGCTGAAATGTTGCAATTGGATTTAGAAGTGGAATTATCTGTTCGTCAAGCACTAAAAGAAGGCGTAAAATTGTGTGAAGAAAAACAAGATTATGTAACACGTGATTTGATGGTGAGTCAATTAAAAGATACAGAAGAAGATCATGCTCACTGGCTAGAACAACAATTACGCTTAATCGAAATGTTGGGTGAACAAAATTATTTGCAAAGCCAAATTTAAGGAGTCATGATGCAAGGAGATCGTCAAGTCATTCAGCAATTAAACCATAATTTAGGTTTATTATTGATTACCATTAACCAGTATTTCTTACATGCGCGAATCTTAAAAAATTGGGGCTTGGAAGAATTGGGTTGTCATTTTTATAAACAATCTATCCGTGAAATGAAAGCTGCTGATGCAATTATTGAGCGTGTATTATTGTTAGAAGGTTTGCCTAATTTACAAGAATTGGGTAAGCTTTTGATTGGTGAGACCCCTGAAGAAATCATTGCTTGTGATTTGAAAAAAGAATACGACAAGCATGAGGCTTTGGTGGCTGCTATTAAAGTGTGTGAAGAAAAACAAGATTATGTTTCTCGTCAATTATTAGAAGGACAGAAAGATGAAAACGAAGAACATATTGATTGGTTGGAAACACAACAAGAATTAATTGCCAGCATGGGTATTGAAAATTATTTACAACTCGGTGCGCAAGAGGACTAACACAAACCACTACCATTAATAAGGGATAAGATAATCCCCACAACTTGGTAACCGAGACAAATTGCCTAAGTTATAATACTTAGGCAATTTTTTATGCCACCCAATAAGCTTGCCGCGAGCTGAACCAACGTTGCAAATGCTGTTGCACAATATCCATATGTTGTTCAATTAGATAGGGCGCAAGATTACGTGCCATTTCTAGTAAATCTATATCATGATTTAAATCGGCAAAACGTAACATGGCTGCCCCACTTTGACGTGCACCTAAAAATTCACCTGGACCACGCAATAATAAATCTTGTCGTGCAATTTCAAAACCATCAGTATTTTCAAAGATCACTTTTAATTTAGCTTTAGCCAGATTACCCAATGGTTCGCTAAATAGTAAAATACACTGACTGGCAATGCTACCACGACCTACGCGTCCACGCAGTTGATGTAATTGTGCTAAACCTAGTCGTTCTGGGTTTTCTATCACCATGACGCTAGCATTGGGTACATCTACGCCCACTTCAATCACAGTCGTTGCCACTAAAATTTGAATGGTATTGGCAATAAATTGTGTCATGACTGCCGCTTTTTCGGCTGGTTTCATGCGACCATGTATCAAACCAATATTTAGTTGTGGTAAAGCAAGGCGCAGTTGTGCCAAAGTTTCGGTGGCAGTTTGCAGTTGCAATGTTTCGCTTTCTTCAATCAATGGACAAACCCAATAGACTTGTTGCCCAGTTTGACAGATATTTAAGACAAAACCTTCTACTTGATCGCGTCGCATGCTATTGACTAAGCGAGTTTGAATGGGTGTGCGATTAGGTGGTAACTCATCTATCACAGAAACATCTAAATCAGCATAAAAACTCATGGCCAGAGTACGTGGGATAGGGGTGGCAGACATCATGAGTTGATGCACATCTAAGCCTTTATTTTTGAGTGCTAATCGCTGTTCTACGCCAAAACGATGCTGTTCATCAACCAGAACGAGTCCCAAATTAGCAAAACTGACATCGTTTTGAAATAGGGCATGTGTTCCTATAGCAATACGTATTTGACCATTGGATAAAGCGGTTTTGGTTTGTTCTTTTTCACGCTTTTTTAAACTACCTGATAGCCATGCCACACGGATACCCAGTGGTTCTAACCATTGCTGGAATTTGACATAATGTTGTTCTGCCAAGATTTCAGTGGGTGCCATCAAAGCAACTTGTATACTTTCATCGCTTTCTAAGGCAGTGAGTGCACTGAGTGCTGCAACGATGGTTTTACCACTACCAACATCACCTTGTAATAAGCGGTGCATGGGGTGATTTTGTGCTAAATCTGCGCAAATTTCGTGCCATACGCGTTGCTGCGCTTGGGTGAGTGTAAAGGGCAGTTGTGCCACTAATGCATTGGTTAATTGTCCTGTGCCATGCAAAGCTTGGGCATTACCTTGTTTACGCGTTTGTCGTACCAAAAGCATGGATAATTGTTGTGCCAACAATTCATCAAATTTTAATCGTCGCCATGGCGCAGAATTTTTATCAGATAAATCTTGTATAGAAATATGAGGCGGTGGATTGTGTAATAAGCGCAAACTGTCTGCCAAAGAAGGCAAACGGAGTGAGCGCAATAATTCATCAGGTAGGGAATCACGCAAATCAATTTTTGATAAAGCATGCGTAATAATTCGTCGTAGTGTGGGCTGATTTAAACCTTGTGTTGTGGGATAAATTGGGGTGAGATGTTCTGCTAAAACTTGATTATCGGCGGTTTTGAGTTTGGGATGTATCATTTCTTGGTTGTGATACCCCATTTTTACCTCACCCAAAGCGCGGATCTGGGAACCGACGGTCAATTGTTTGGATAAATTGCCATAAAAATGTAAAAATCGCAAATTAATGATTCCACCAGATTTATCTTGTATTTGTGCAATCAATTGTTTACGCGGTTGTGTACGTATTTCACAATGGATAACTTTCCCTTCAATCAAACAGGTCATGCCCACACGAATATCGGCAATTGGGGTGAGGTGTGTTTCATCTTCATAACGCAGAGGTAAATGGAGTAACAAATCCCATTCATTACGCAAATGTAATTTATCGAGTTTTGCACGGGTTAAGTTGGTGAGTTTGTAATCATCAGGCAACATAAAAAGAATATAGGCGTTAATATAGTTTGACTATACAGTGGGTTAACTAAAATCAAAATAAGATAATACATAATGGGTTGATAGTTAAACCATTATAATGTTAAATATTAATGTTTTCTATGCGATGTGCCGATAATTTATTATAAATGACGCAAACGTTCTGCGCTAGGGGCGTAATAATACGCACCTGATTTGGCTTGGCTTAGGCGTTCTAATAAAAAATCAGTTAATCCATCTTCGCTTTCACCAAACATGTGTTGCAATTGTGCCTCTATATTGTGCAATTTTCCTGCATAAGCAATAAATGCCAAGCCTTTTTCACCTGATGCATGGGCAAAAGGCAAACTACGGCGTACAATTTTTAAACCTATGCCATTCTCTTTTAAATTGCTTCGTCCAAGATGTGAGCGTGGATGGCGAATTTCTTTGCTAAATTCCTCATCTGTTTGTTTACTGCGTCCCACAGAGGTTTCTTGATCACTAATACTATAGGTATCCCATTTTGCTAAATCATGTACATAACGTTGGAACATCACATAGCTACCACCATGTTTATCCAAACCAATAGAAAGAATGTCTTTTTCACCTTTTGGGTTTTCTGTACCATCAACAAAACCATCTAAACCACGATGTTCATGACGGCGAAAGCCATGTATTTCTTGTTTTACTTCAATGGCACCTGCAAAAATATTTAACACATTCATGGCTAGCGTGAGGTTGCTGTCTTGGTTTTGCGATTGAATATGGATCAATAAATCGCATTGTGTGGCTGGCGCATAATAATCCCCTTTACCATAGCTGGGAAAATCTTTTAAATCAGGAGCTTCATTAGAATGGGGCAAGGTTTGCCAAAAACGATGCCCAAATCCGATAGTTAAACCAATGTTTTCGTCTGGATACTGATTGCGAATACGGTCTAATGCTTCTAAAGCTTGAATACAAGCTTGGGGAA
>CAKARD010000106.1 GCA_916720425.1 uncultured Kingella sp.
TTCTTGATAACCTGTGCCTTGAAATACTTTTACTAAAAACGCACCCCCTATTTTTAAGTGTGTTTGAGCAAAGTCTAAAGCCAATTCACATAAATAAAAACTTCTCGCTTGATCTATGGTGTTATTTCCAGACATATTGGGTGCCATATCGCAAATTACAAGATCCAGTGGGTGCTTACCAAGCAACGCTTCAAATTTTGTTAATATATCGTTTTCACGGAAATCACCTTGAATAAAATCTACGCCTTCAATTGCTTGCATGGGCAGGATATCCAATGCAAAAACTTTACCAGATTGTCCCACTAATTTGGCAGCAACTTGCGACCAACTACCAGGCGCACTTCCCAAATCTGCCAATATTGTACCGTTTTTAATTAGTTTATCTTTCTCGTTAATTTCTAATAATTTATACGCTGCGCGTGCACGATAACCGTCTTGTTGTGCTCGTTTAACGTAGGGATCGTTAAGATGTTCTTGCATCCATGCAGGGGATGATTTTGAGCGTTGTACCATTGTGATTGTATCTATTAATATATTTTAAAATAATGAAAAAAGTAGGCGACAATAATAATGGGTAGCCTACTTGTATCAATCACTGTTCTACAAATGCGCGTTCTATTAAATAATCACCGCGTATGCCTGTTTTGGGTGAGGCTACCAAACCAAAACTATCTAAAATAGCTGCAGTATCGCGGTTCATAGGCATGCTGCCGCACAACATAGCACGATCATCTTTGGGATTAATGGGGGGTAAACCAATATCTTCAAATAATTGGCCTGATTTCAATAAATCGGTTAAACGTCCTTGATGTTTAAACGGTTCACGTGATACTACAGGATAATAAATTAATTTTTCACGTACCATTTCGCCCAAAAATTCATGATTGGGTAAGTCATGAGTAAAATGATCGTAATAGGCTAAGTCTGCTTTATGGCGTACACCGTGAACCAAAATGACTTTTTCAAATTGCTCATAAATATCAGGATCGCGCGTGACGCTTAAAAATGGTGCCAATCCTGTGCCTGTGGATAATAAATATAAATGTTTGCCCCCTTCGTTAAAATCACTGGCAATCAGTGTACCAGTTGGTTTTTTACTGATTAAAATATCGTCACCCACTTGTATGTGTTGCAAGCGACTGGTCAGGGGGCCATTAGGGACTTTAATACTAAAAAATTCTAAATGCTCTTCCCAGTTTGGACTGGCAACACTGTATGCACGCATCAAAGGTTTGCCGTCTACCATCAGTCCAATCATCACAAATTGACCGTTTTCAAAGCGCAAACTCTCATCGCGCGTACAAGTAAAGCTAAAATAAGCATCTGTCCAGTGGTGAACAGAAAGCACTTTTTGGGTATTAAAAGCAGCCATAGGTTCTCTCTTGATAAAGGTTTAGAGTAAAATCCCTAATTTAAATCTCAAAGCTCATCATTGTATGCAAAATGCAAGTTATTATCAAGCTTTGCTTGTTGATACATATGTAACATTTGAGAAAATCCTAAAATATACATAAATAGATAAACTTTGTTAAAATCACATTTCTTGTCAGCAAGATTTAGAACAGAATGTGAATAAGTGTAAGCCATCATTAATTCATGTTGTGATGCGTTTGTTGTGTATCTTAAGATAAGAAATAATCAGAGCTGAAACAATGAACCATTAAAGCAAAGGTTAGATAGTGGTGTGCTGTTGTCTAAACATATCTTAAATTGCTTACTTTGTTAGAAATTTTATAAAGAATAGAAAGAGCAGAAAAACTTAAATCTGTCTTTTATCAGCCAATAATACTATGATATTGGGAATAATTTTATGAAAAATATTGTTATTTTAATTTCTGGACGTGGTAGTAATATGCAAGCGATTGTAGAAGCACAACCGCAAGACGCGCGTATTGCAGCAGTATTGTCCAATAACCCTCAAGCAGCAGGTTTGGTGTGGGCGACAGAACGGGGTATTCCCACTGCGGTCATGAATCATCAGGATTTTTCCAGTCGTGTGGAATTTGATCGTGCTATGATGGCATTGATAGATCAATATTCGCCTCATTTGGTAGTATTGGCTGGTTTTATGCGTATTCTTACGCCAGAATTTTGTGCACATTATGCAAATCGTTGTATCAATATTCACCCATCTTTATTGCCTGCTTTTACAGGTTTACACACACATCAACGCGCAATAGATGAGGGCTGTCGTGTGGCAGGGTGCACCATTCATTTTGTTACTGAACAGTTGGATTGTGGGGCAATCATTGCGCAAGGTGTAGTACCCATTTTGGATAATGATGACGCACAAACTTTGGCACAGCGTGTATTATGTGTTGAACATGAACTGTTACCCCAAGCTGTGGCAGATTTTGTGGCAGGAAATTTACAGATTGTTGGAAAACGTGTCATCAACCGCCGTCTTAAACTTTGCTCTCAAAGCCATTTATTAGCATGAAAAATGTTATCTTTAGTATTATTTTGAGCCTACTATTCACTAATGGTGCATGGGCGGAAAATACGCTTCCAAAATGGGTAAATGCACATTATCGTAGTAATTGGGGCATAGAAGCTGATATGCGTTTTCAACGAAATGCCGAACAATACGCCATTGTCGCTACGATTCATATTCCCAAATATGTAATGAAGTTTGAAAGCGGGGGTCAAATCAATAACGGTATATTGTATCCCAGCTATTATCGTGATATACGCAATGGTCAATTATATGCTTCTGCTAAGATAACAGAAAATACGGTGATTGTTGGCAAAGTGGGGGATATGCATCGTTATCCTAAACAGGGTCATGTAATGGATTTGTTTACTTTAGCATGGCAGTTGGCTTTTCGTCAGGGAAAAATGTTGCCATCGTTAACCATTACTAATGGTAAAAAACTGTACCCTTTAGGTTATTTCAATGCGATTGAACCCGCTACTCTTAAGATTAATCAAATTAATATTATGGTGAATCAGTATCGTATGGCATGGGAAAAGGGTATGGTCAATTATGCTATTTCACCCGAAATAAACCATATCCCCATACAAATTAGTTATACCGATAACAGTAAACAATATCGTTTTATACTTTCATCTTTTCAAATACAGGAATAAACCATGCATGAACTCTATCCTTATGTGAAATACAGCCATCTTTTTTTTGTGGTTTGTACTATTGTTTTGTTTAATTGGCGGTTTTGGTTACGTACCGCGCGTCCCGATAAACCATTGCCTGTGGTATTGAGAATTTTGCCGCATTGTAATGACAGTATGTTACTGTTTACAGGTATGCTAATGATGCAAATTATTCCATGGAAACTGTTTGGTGCGTATAACTGGCTGGGAACCAAATTGTTGTTGGTGATTGGCTATATTGTAGTTGGGGCGATTTGTTTACGTGCTGCACCACGTAGTAAAAAATGGTGGATTTGTTATGCTATTTGCATGCTATTGATTGGCTGTATTCTTTATTTAGCTCGTAAAAAACCGTTTTGATGTTCTGCTAAAAGCACAATTTATTTTATTTTTAAGAATACAAAAATATGCAAAATTATCATTTATTTGTTACTTGCCCGCGTGGGTTAGAAAATCTATTGGCAGATGAATTGCAACAACAAGGTTGTCATGCCATTGTGCCAACCGATGGTGGCGTGTCAGCTCAAGGTACGATGGCGCACATTTATCGTATTAACTTATATAGTCGTACTGCCAGCCGTGTATTATTACGATTGGCGCATGCTCCTTATCGTGGGGAAAATGATATTTATCATCTTGCCAAAAAAATTCATTGGGCCAAATGGTTTAAAGTTTCACATACTATTAAGGTAAAAGTGGAGGGTAAACGTGCGTCAGTAAAAAGCTTGGATTTTACAGCTTTAAAAATCAAAGATGCGATTTGTGATGTTTTTCGTGAACAGTTTGGTGAGCGTCCCAGTGTGGATAAATATCGTCCGGATATGCGTATTCATGCGTTTTTAGACGATAAATATGTCAGTATTTGTTTGGATACCAGTGGGGAAGCCTTGTTTAAACGTGGTTATCGTCAAGATACGGGTGATGCGCCATTGCGTGAAAATTTAGCGGCAGGATTATTGTTATTAGCGGGCTACGATGGCAGTCAAGCTTTTTGTGATCCCTTTTGCGGTAGCGGCACGATTGCCATTGAAGCGGCATGGATAGCGACCCACCGTCCTGCTGGTTTAATGCGCCATTTTGCGTTTGAAAAATTTATTACATTTGATAAAACTCTGTGGGAAAAACTTAAAACTGACGCTCAAACAAAAATGGTTTCTATGTCCACTGCACCCATTGTTGCCGTAGATAATGATCGTGCTATGACGCGTGCTTGTTATAGTAATGCAGTTGCAGCGAAGGTAGAGGGCTATATTCAAATTGAGACTCAAGATGCGCAAGATACTTTTGCACCGGCTACCAATGGTATCATGATAAGTAATCCCCCTTATGGTGTACGCTTAGCAGAAATCCAAGCCTTACACGCACTTTATCCACAAATGGGGACGTGGCTTAAACGACATTGGGCAGGTTGGACAGTAGGGTTGTTAACCAGCGATCGACAAATACCCCAATTAATGCGTTTGAAACCTAAACGAAAAATTCCTCTATTTAATGGTGCGTTAGATTGTCGTTTATTTTTATTT
>CAKARD010000107.1 GCA_916720425.1 uncultured Kingella sp.
TGGCACACAAATACAGCAGTGAGTAAAATCCAATACCCCATGCTCAGATCGCTATCATTTAAATGCAATTGTGCAATCAGCTGCACCAATACACAACAACTAGAAGCAATCAATGCCATACGCACAGCATGACGAAATACAGGAGATTGTAAAGTAAATTGATGGCGCAATAGTACCAAAGCATTTTTCAAACCACGTGTTTCTGGGATATATATGCTGGTTTGCTCATCATGTTTGGTTAAATCACGTCCGTCGCTATCACCCAAATGCAAAAACTGCTGGCTGATGCGTGATAGATTATCCAATAGCCGTTGTATACTATAGGTAGATACCCCTGTATCATTATGATGCTCGGCATAATAATCCAATGATTGAATTGCACCTTGAGTTGCACGCTCTAATTTAGCTGGAAACGTGTAATCACTATTTTGGCGCAACGCATTAGCAAAATCTCGGGCAGCTTGAGCTTGTAAACGAATCAAACGGCGTATACGGAATAATAAATCCGTGTACTGCATTTGTATCGCAAAAATTTGATAATCCATGTGTGCAGAGCTGATTCGTTCGTGTATGTCTTGTGCAACAAAATAATAGCGCAACATTAATGCCGTGCGAGGGTGCCGATGCTGCCCACGCATGCGATAAAACAAAGCATTGCGCATAGCCATAAAGGTTTCGCTCACCTTACCATTGGCCATAGCTAAAGCAATTTGTTGTTGTTCCAATTGTGCCACTTCATCAGGATCAAAAAATTCAGCTTTAGCTTCCAAATAATTTGCTAACGCCATATACGCATTAGCCATATTTTCTTGCACAGGACGATGTGGAAACAAAATATGTGTTATCAGCGCACACGTGCTATATAATAGTGTCCCTAAAATAATCAGGCTAGAATTAAATAGCAATGGTGCTTTGGGATCGTGTGTGAGCGTGGTGTAAACCGCTACAGCCAATGTACCAAATGAGATGGTACGATAACGCATGCCCGCTGCCCCTAGCATGGTAAATACAAAACCAATAATTGTAAAAACCATTGCCAACAAAATAGGTTGCTTAAAAGTTAATTGCACCGATACAGAGGAAAGCGTAAACGCAATCAGTGTAAACACCAAGTTTTTCAACTTGCCTGTTAAACCGTTATCCAAATCCACCAAACCGCCTGCAATAATCCCCAAAATTACAGCCGAAAATGCGTGTTCCCAATGATTATAATAAATCACCACCGCCGCAAGAGTACCACTCACTGCAACAGGTATCGTATTGATTAATTTCGTATTAATAGCAGGAGTTTTCATCTTCACAATACCGCCACAGGATAAGATCCCACCAATTTCACAAAAAATGTCTGTTCAGACAACCGTTCCAATGCCTGATGAATTTTATCATCTTGAGCATGGCCTTCAATATCTATAAAAAATACATATTCCCATAAACCTGTACGACTGGGGCGGCTTTCAAATTTGGTCAATGAAATACCCAATTCTGTAAACGGGGTGATAATCTTAGATAATGTTCCCGCTTTATTGGGGGCAGAAATAATTAATGAAGTTTTATCCTGTCCACTGGGCGCAATATCTTGTTTACCCAACACCAAAAAACGTGTGGTATTATTGGGTTCATCCTCAATATTGTGCGCCAAAATATTTAACCCATAAATCGCTGCCGCAGTTTGACTGGCAATCGCCGCTGCATGTACCTCTTGTCGAGCTAAACGTGCTGCTTCACCATTACTCGATACCGCCACACGATTCACATTATCAGGCAACCGACGCAACCAATGTTGACATTGTGCCAAAGCTTGGCTATGTGCATACACCACCTGCACGTCATCCAAGTTACCCGAACCATTCATTAAATTGTGATGCACACGCAATACCACCTCACCACATGCTTGCAAAGGCGTATCAACCAATAAATCCAGAGTCAAGCCTACCGAACCTTCAGTAGAATTTTCAATGGGTGCAACCACATAATCGGCCTGATTAGACTCCGCTAGGCGAAAACTTTCCTGTACCGTTGCACACGCGATAGTATGCGCCGCATGTCCAAAATGTTTAATTGCTGCCGCTTGTGTAAACGTGCCCATTGGTCCCAAATAAGCGATGGTTAATGGTCGTTCCAATGCCAAACATTCACTCATGATTTCACGAAATAATCGCGCAATACCAGAATTGGACAACGGCCCATGATTTAATTCCTGAATGCGCCGTAACACATACGCCTCGCGTTCAGGTCGATACACCACACCCGTACCTTTTAGCGCGCCAATCGCACGAGCGTGTTCAGCACGTTGATTAAGCAAGTTGAGAATTTGATGATCTATTGAATCAATAGCATTACGATGTGGCAAAAGTTTATCTTGATCTGGCATAATATTAAATTAATACAAAAAATGGCCTTATTATAAATCAAAATTACACCATCTTAAAAAATGGTATTTACACACTACAAGATGCTCCTAGTATAATAACGCATTTTCTTTTTATCACTCTAATTATGCCTTCTACTAAACGCAACATTCCGTTAATCCGTCGTCCTTGGTTTGCTTTTTTTAGTTCCATGCGTTTTGCTGTGGCTTTATTATGCGTATTAGCCATTGCTTCCATAATTGGCACCGTATTACAACAAAATCAGCCTGCACAAAACTATGTAGTAAAATTTGGTCCTTTTTGGGCAGAAATCTTTGGTTTTTTGGGATTATTTGATGTTTATGCGTCTATTTGGTTTGTCATTATTATGCTATTTTTAGTGATAAGCACAGGTTTATGCTTATGGCGTAATGTTCCCCCATTTTTGCGTGATATGCGATCATTTCGCACTAAAATCACCGAAAAATCACTACAACACATGAAACACAATGCATCCTTATCCCCCAATCTAACACCTGATATTGCCGCCCAATATTTGCGTGTTAATGGTTTTCAAACCAAGCAAATTGAACGTGAAAATAGCAGCATTTTACTTGCGGCCAAAAAAGGAGCCATGAATAAATGGGGCTATATTTGTGCGCATCTAGCTATTATTGTCATTTGTTTGGGTGGCTTAATAGACAGCAATTTATTGCTTAAAATAGGTATCATTACTGGAAAATTGGTTCCTGATAACAGCAGTGTTTATGCACGAGATTTCAAAGAAAACAGTACATTAAGCATACACAATCTTGCTTATCGCGCCAATGCAGAAGTGATAGAAGGGCAAACCATAGACCAAGCCTTTATTAATGCCAATAAAGGTTTATTGTTGCAAAAATTACCCTTTAGCATAGAGTTAAAAAAATTTTTTATTGAATTTTATGACACGGGTATGCCACGTGATTTTGCTAGCGATATCATTGTTACTAATAGAGAAACAGGCAAACAAACGCAAGCCACAATACGCGTTAATCACCCTTTAACCATAGATGGTGTCACCATTTATCAATCTACCTATGGTGATGGTGGCTCCCCTATTTCCTTTAAAACATGGAATTTAGCTAGTATTGGTAAAGCACAAACACTCAATGTCACTTCACAACGCAGCTTTCCACTCAATCTAGGAGAACATGGACAATACCAACTAGAATTAGGAGAATTACGTCCATTTAACGTAGAAAATATAGACAATGTATCAGACGCACGCGCAGTCAAACAAGGCAAAATTTTTCAAAATATCGGCGCAACCATACGCTTCAAATTGCGTGATAGTGCAGGACAAGCACATGAATACATCAATTATATTTTGCCTTTAGAACGTGAAGGTGCGCTATTTTATGCCACAGGCGAACGTTCTGGATTAGATGAAGACTTTCGCTGGCTAATGCTACCTGCTGATAGTAAAGGCAAACTAGACAGTTTTATGGCATTGCGTGACACCCTATTACAAGAAAATAAACGTGATCAAATCGTGGCACAAGCCATAAAAGAAGTAAACCAAAAGATGCTTCCCGATTTTAAATTAGCACTAGAAAAATTGTTGTTTCAATTTTCCCAAGGTGGTTATCAGGCCATAGATGAACACATTCAAAAAATTGTACCACAAGAATATCAAGCTGAAACCAGTAAGATTATGTATCAAATTTTATATAAGGCAATGGACATTGCACTTACTCAAGCTCTGGCAGATTATCAACTACCAGAAATGCCCCAAGGTGAAACACGCTCTACCTTTTTAATCAATAGCTTAAATGCATACACTTCTCTCACTCGTTTTCAATCACCCATTTTATTGCAAATGAACAGCTATACTCCTGTCAATATGTCAGGCTTACAAATGACCAAATCTCCAGGAGCCAATTTGGTTTATCTTGGTTCACTTTTACTGGTATTAGGAACAATTTTTATGTTTTATGTACGCGAAAAACGTGCTTGGTTACTGTTTAATCAAGATGAAATTCGTTTTGCTATGTCTGCCACACGCAGCGAGCGAGAGCTTATTCAAGAGTTTCCTGAACACTACAATAAATTACAACGTCTAGCGCAAGATTTACATCAAACACATTCTTGACTATAAAATTAAGTCATAAAAAAGTACAGTTCCAATCACTGTACTTTTTTTTATTAACGATACGATAAAAGTAAATCTCTAAATACATTTGGAT
>CAKARD010000108.1 GCA_916720425.1 uncultured Kingella sp.
CCTATCTCTGAAAGGATTTTTAATGAGCATTCAAGAACAAATCAAAGAAGTCGTAACCACTCATCCTATTGTTTTATTTATGAAGGGTACAAAACAATTTCCACAATGTGGTTTTTCTGCTCGCGCAGTGCAAATTTTACAAGCAGCGGGTTGTACCGATTATGTAACCGTTAATGTATTGGAAAATAACGAAGTGCGCGAAGGTATTAAAGTGTATAGTAACTGGCCTACTATCCCGCAATTATATGTAAAAGGGGAGTTTATCGGTGGTGCGGATATTTTGATGGAAATGTACGAAGCAGGTGAATTGCAAGACGTACTTAAAGTATAAAAACGATAAAGAGCAGTCCTCTACACTGCTCTTTTTTTGTTATATCAACTAAATAGAAAACTCACTCACAAATTCCAAATCACTGATTTCTTTTCTTAAGTGCTTGGTTGCTGGTGTCACAATAGCAACAAACATAGCCTCACGGACACGACGTTGCACTGGGCTACGCATTAAATAACCTTTTGCCCCTGAATGTAATGCGGCGGATTGTGCAGCATCTAGAGCCAACTCTGCCGCTGCCAAACGAACCCGTAAAGTTTCTACAATACTGGCTTCACCTTTCCATGCATCATTAGCCAATCTAATGGTTTTTTCCAAAATACTCTGATAACGGGCTTGTAATTCATCAATTTGATTATCAAGATAAAAATTAATCTCTCCATTGCTCACATTGGCTAATTCAATTTCTTTTAAGCAACCATCAATAATCCCTGCACCAATACCCATTTGTAATAAAATAAACCCAGCTTTGATGGATTTAATATAATCTTCAAACTGTTCGGGTTGTGCTAATACATCTTCATCTGGTACAAAGACATTCTCAAATTTAAGCGCAAAAGTACGCGTTCCCTCCAAAGCGCAAAATTCAGGACAAGGATTAAGCGTCACACCCTCACGTTGCGCACCTGTAATAAACATCACATACCCCCCATCTGACAATAATGCGGTGTTTGCCCAAATATGCTCATCTCCCAAATTAGAAACCCATGGCAAAACGCCATTAATACGATAACCACCTGATATTTTTTCTGCTTTTAAAAAATTATCTTCTATGCCAGATAAGTGTTTTACTGTATTGGACATACCCGTCCCAGCTAATACTTTACCCTTTAATACATCTGACAAATAACGCTGTTTAACTGCTTGATTATCAGATTGATGTAAATACCAAGCACACGCACTCTGACACCACACTGAAAATGCAGTGGCACCACACGCTTTTCCCACTTCACGAATAACGGCAATTTGTGCTGCCAAACCCAAACCATTGCCCCCTTCTTCTTGAGTACCAACAGATTGATATGCACCTATTTCACCCAAATGACGCATAAACAATTCCGGATAAACCCCTTTTCTATCAATATCTTGTACTTGTGGTATCAATTCACTCTGTACCAATTGAGCAACATGATTGAGTAACGTTTGCAAAGCCATAATCAAATCCTTTATAAAGAATGCAAAAAACCGCCACGCCCTTACACAGGAATGGCGGTGGTTTTTAAACAGAACCTACGATTTATGCGTAGGCTTGCAATTCAGGGTTAATATCAGTTTGTGCTAAATTGTTGGTATAATTACACAAAGTTGCTAAAGCCACGCCCATAACAACATCTACTGCTTGTTCTTTACGATAACCTGCTGAGACGAACGCTTGTAATTGTGCATCTGACACTGCGCCTTTGTTGTCCATGATAGCAATGGTAAATTCTGCCAAAGCGGCCAATTTAGTATCATCAAAATCATCAGGATTAACCGCACGAGAAGCGGAAATGGCATTGTCTGATAATAGTTTTTTCAAGGTTGCTAATTTGGTATGCCCAGCTACACAAAAACCACACTCATTACGTTTTGCCGCAATAATCTGAATAACTTCACGTTCGCCACCTGTCAATGAATTTTCACCATTGAGCTTACCCACTTCTTGATAAAATGCCAATGCTTGGGGTGAATTAGCCAATGCTCCAATTAAATTAGGAATAAAACCATTAGCATTAAGTGCTGCTTCTACACGTGGTTTTGCCAATTCGGGAGCCGTTTCTACATTATGAATACTTAAACGTGCCATAATTATTTCCTTAAAATCAAATAATGATAAACATTTTATCTCAATTTATCTAAGAGATATAATACTATCTGTTTATGTGAGATATAAGCAGATAGTATAAGCATTAAGGCGATTGAATGATTAACCATGCCCATGCTATTCATTCTACTGCCCCAAAGGACAAGATTTCAACCATTAAGGAAAATTTAATGAAATGGTTTACCCGTTTTACTACTATTATTATTACAATTTATCGTTATGATTTACTTACTATGTTGGAACCACATGTTCGTTCAACATGGCTACGAAAACTGTTTCGCACACTGCCTCAATCACATCAGTATGCTCAAGAATCCCTGCCTGTTCGCTTACGTTTAGCGTTGGAAAATTTGGGACCTTTGTTTGTAAAATTAGGGCAAATGCTTTCCACTCGCCCTGATCTATTGCCCGAATCTTATGCCCGTGAATTGGCACGTTTGCAAGATAAAGTTCCCCCTTTTGATCCAAAATTATCACGCCAATTGATTGAGCAATCTTTAAATAAATCCATAAATACTGTATATGTAGAATTTGAGGATATCCCTGTTGCCAGTGCGTCCATTGCCCAAGTACACAAAGCACGTTTGCATTCAGGGGAACAAGTGGCTGTGAAAGTCTTACGCCCCAATCTTATCCGCATCATAGAACAAGATCTGGCTTTAATGCGTTTGGGTGCAAAATGGATAGAACGCTTATTTGCTGATGGCAAGCGCCTCAAACCACGTGAAGTAGTCGCAGAATTTGATAAATATTTACATAATGAATTAGATTTAATGAATGAGGCTGCAAACGCCAGTTTGTTATACCGACAATTTGAACACAGTAATATGCTAATTGTGCCAAAAGTTTATTTTGATTATTGTACGCGTGATGTCCTAACTTTAGAATGGATGGATGGTACTCCCGTTTCCGATATTAATCGCCTCATCGCTCAAGACATTGATTTAAAAAAGTTGGCGCGTTATGGTGTAGAAATATTTTTTATTCAGGTATTTAATAATGGTTTTTTTCATGCCGACATGCATCCAGGAAATGTCTTAGTTGCACCAGATGGTCGTTATATCGCGTTGGATTTTGGCATTATGGGCAATTTAACCGAGTTTGATAAACGTTATTTGGCCATTAATTTTTTAGCTTTTTTTAATCGCGATTACCACCGTGTCGCCACAGCACACATTGAAAGCGGTTGGGTTCCCCCCGATACACGCGCTGAAGAATTGGAAGCCGCTATTCGCGCGGTGTGTGAACCCATTTTCAATAAACCTTTATCGCAAATTTCTTTTGGTATAGTATTAATGCGCTTATTTGAAACCAGCCGCCGCTTTAATGTAGAAATTCAACCACAGTTGGTATTATTGCAAAAAACATTACTAAATATTGAAGGATTGGGTCGGCAACTCGATCCTGAACTGGATTTGTGGCAGACCGCTAAACCATTTTTGGTTAAATGGACTAATGCTCAAATTGGAATCCATGCATTATTACAAAATATCAAAACCGAAGCTCCAGATTGGGCGCGCATTTTACCCAGCTTACCACGAAAAATGGCTTCGTTATTAGATGAAGAAAAACACGAACATCTCTATCATGCCATGCAACATCTCATCTTGAGCCAACGTAAACAGAATTTCTGGTTGTCTATTATCGCACTGATTTTGCTGCTTATGTTGTGGCGTGGATAGCCTAGTGAGTCAACAAAAAAGGACAAGACGCAACAATCTTGTCCCCTTTACTATTAATCATCTATTCCATCTACTCTGTCCACTTTATCCAGCCCATACTCCACGTTAACAGAACTACCCCCCCAAACACCATGCGGTAATATGCAAATGGTACATAATTTTTACTGGCAACAAATTTAAGTAGTGCTTTGACTGCCAATAAACCTGCTGCAAATGCCGCAACAAATCCTATAGCAATCAAGCCAACATCATCAACAGTAAAATCATGGCGGTGCTTAATAATATCGTGGCCTGTTGCAGCAACCATCATCGGCACGGCCAGAAAAAATGAAAACTCAGTTGCCGCTTTACGTTCAATTCCCCATAACATCCCGCCCATAATAGTACTGCCTGAACGTGATGTTCCTGGAATCAATGCCAAAACTTGCGCTATACCCACCGCTAAAGCATCTTTAGGTTGCATTTGATCCACATTTTCAACTTTTGGAACGTGATTCTGTGCATGATTTTCTATCCACAAAATTAAAAAACCACCTACAATTAAAGCACAAGCAACACTAATAGGATTAAACAATACAGCCTTGATGTATTCACTAAACAATAATCCTACTACTGCAGCAGGAATAAAAGCAATAGCAAGGTTCAAGATAAATCGATTCACCACATTATCACGTCCAATATGCGTTAAGATATGTATGAATTTTTGGCGATATTCATACACCACAGCCAATACCGCACCTAACTGTATGGC
>CAKARD010000109.1 GCA_916720425.1 uncultured Kingella sp.
AAAACCTGTGTTTGGGTTTCGGCTGTCGGGGGAAGAGGAATTTTGCAAAGGTCTCATTAGGTTGGTGGAGTGTATTGGCAAATGTATTATTTTGCTTAGCAGTCATTTTTATGTGTTTAAGTGGCATGGTCATGTGGTGGAAGCGCCGACCTGAAAAAGTGATGGGATTAATTCCGCCCGCACAAAAAATGGCTCTACCCATTTGGTGGGGCATGGGCATACCTTTATTGGTTTTAGCCATGATTTTTCCCACCGCCATTGCGGTGATCATTGTGATTTTTTTGCTAGATAAACTACTGATTTCACGTATTCCTGTATTACAAAAATGGTTTAAATAGTTTGCAATTTGCACCATGTACTATTCCAAATATATGGTGCAAATTTATCAATTAATTAGAACATTTAATTAATCTCATAATCATAATCTACTACCAAAGGCGCGTGATCAGAAAACTTAACTTCTTTGTAAATACTTGCTTTAGTTGCGCACTGAGCCAATTTGGGCGTAACCATTTGATAATCAATACGCCAACCAACATCTTTGGCATACGCTTGACCGCGATTACTCCACCATGTATAACCAGGCACTGCAGGATACAGCCTACGCCACATATCTACCCAACCCAAATGACTGATCACTTTACCTATCCATTCTCGCTCTTGAGGTAAAAAACCTGAATTATTTTGATTTCCCTTCCAATTTTTCAAGTCTAGATTTTGATGTGCGATATTCCAATCACCACAAATAACAATTTCGCGTTGTTGCGTGATTAAATCAGCAAGAATTGGATAGAATACATCTAAAAAACGAAATTTGGCTAATTGACGTTCCTCTGCACTACTACCACTGGGCAAATACAATGAAATAACACTTAAGTTGCCAAAATCAGCACGAACAAAGCGTCCTTCATAATCAAACTCATCCACACCCATTCCCACTTGTACATGTTCAGGTTTTTGTTTGCTATAAATCGCTACCCCACTGTATCCCCGTTTTTGGGCACAATGCCACACACCATACATACCATGTGGTTGACGCATCTCTGCTGACAAATCCACTTCTTGTGCTTTAAGTTCTTGTACACAAATGATATCTGCACCACTTTTAGCAATGTAATCACCAAAACCTTTTTTATAAGCCGCACGAATGCCATTAACATTGGCTGAAATAATACGCATAAAATTCTTCCCACAAAAAAGGGCAAATTGCTTTGCCCAATTAATTAATCTAACTTTTTAAAGTGTTTTCGGCGTTCTTGTTCGCTCAAATAGCGTTTACGCAAACGAATAGATTTGGGCGTGATTTCCACCAATTCATCATCATCAATAAACTCTACTGCGCTTTCCAATGTCAATTTGATGGGTGTGGTTAAACGCACGGCTTCATCTGTACCACTGGCGCGCACATTGGTTAATTTTTTGCCTTTTAATGGGTTGACCACCAAATCGTTATCGCGGCTGTGAATGCCAATAATCATGCCTTCGTAGATTTTATCGTTTGGCGACACAAACATACGGCCACGGTCTTCCAAGTTCCACAATGCGTAAGCCACCGCTTCGCCTTGTTCTTGCGACACCAATACGCCATTATGACGACCTGGCATATCAGGTTTTACGGGGGCGTAGTCGTCAAACACATGGCTCATCAAGCCTGTACCGCGTGTCATGGTCATGAATTCTCCTTGAAAACCAATCAAGCCACGTGCTGGAATGTGGTACTCCAAACGTGTCCGTCCGTTGCCATCACTTTCCATATTGGTTAATTCGCCACGACGGCGACCGAGTTCTTCCATGACTGCGCCTTGGTTTTCATCGGGTACGTCTACGGTTAAATTTTCGTATGGCTCGCATTTTTGACCGTTGATTTCACGATAAACAACGCGTGGTTTGCCGACTGCTAACTCATAACCTTCGCGGCGCATATTTTCCAATAAAATGGTTAAATGCAATTCACCACGACCTGATACACGGAATACGTCTGCGTCTTCGGTGTCTTCTACGCGTAATGCAACATTAGTTAACAATTCTTTATTTAAACGATCGCGGATTTGGCGAGATGTAACAAATTTGCCTTCTGTGCCAGCCAAAGGTGAGGTATTTACCATAAAATCCATTGTCAAAGTGGGTTCGTCCACGCTCAACATGGGTACACCTACGGGATTTTCTTTATCACAAATGGTTACACCAATGCCAATGTCGTCAATACCTGAAATTAGCACAATATCGCCCGCTTCTGCTTCGTCCAATGGTACACGCTCCAAACCTTTGAAGCCCAGTAATTGATTAATGCGCCCTGTAGCAATTTGTTCCTCGTGATTCATCACGGCAACTTGCATACCAGGTTTAATCCGACCATTTAATATACGACCAATGCCCAAACGACCTGTGTAATTGTCATAATCCAATTGTGAAATTTGCAATTGCAAAGGCGCTTCTGCATCACCACTTGGTGCGGGTGTATGTTTCAAAATGGTTTCAAACAATACTCGCATGTCGTTTTCTGTACCATTTTCTTCCAAACGCGCAAAGCCACTCAAACCTGATGCGTATACAATTGGAAAATCCAGCTGCTCATCTGTTGCGCCTAAAGAATCAAATAATTCAAAGGTTTGATCAATAACCCAGCTTGCACGAGCCGATGGTTTGTCAATTTTGTTAATCACGACAATCGGTTTCAAACCTAAGCCCAAAGCTTTTTTGGTTACGAAACGAGTTTGTGGCATTGGGCCTTCTTGCGCGTCCACCAACAATACCACGCAATCTACCATACCCAATACGCGTTCTACTTCGCCACCAAAGTCGGCGTGTCCCGGAGTATCTACAATGTTGATGTGATAGCCGTTGTATTCAATGGCGGTGTTTTTCGCCAAAATCGTGATGCCACGTTCTTTTTCCAAATCGTTGCTGTCCATCACGCGCTCATCAACCTGTTGGTTTTCGCGGAATGTGCCAGATTGGCGCAAAAGCTGGTCAACAAGTGTGGTTTTGCCATGGTCCACGTGGGCGATGATGGCAATGTTGCGAATATTTTTCATTATTTTGTCTCAATACAATCAATTAATACTTTCAGGCTGCCTGAAAAGCTTTAAATATTTAAAAAACCGAGAATTATAACACGATTTGTTTATTTTCAAGCTGCTGAACGGTTAGAAATTAATACGCGCAATTGGATCGTTTATTATCAGTATTTGATGGAATTTACTGAATATTTTTTGGAAAAAGCCAAAAAATATTTTTACTTATTACTTATTGATTTTATTACTGTTATTATTTTTTTGGAATTGTTAGCATTTTTGCGATAAAATTACCCATTCCATTTTGGGTAACACATTATGACAAAATTTATCTTTATAACAGGCGGCGTTGTCTCATCTTTGGGTAAAGGCATTGCCGCCGCTTCTATTGCTACTATCTTAGAATCACGTGGTTTAAACGTCACCATGCTAAAACTTGACCCTTATATTAATGTTGATCCTGGTACCATGAGTCCTTTTCAGCACGGTGAAGTATTTGTAACCGAGGATGGCGCAGAAACCGATTTGGATTTGGGGCATTACGAACGTTTTATCAATGCTACCATGACACGCAAAAATAGTTTTAGCGCAGGACAAGTCTATGAAAACGTAATCGCTAAAGAACGCCACGGCGATTATTTGGGTGGTACAGTACAAGTTATTCCTCATATTACTGATGAAATCAAACGCCGTATTTATGATGGGGCAACGGGTAAAGATGTAGCGATTATAGAAATCGGTGGCACAGTGGGGGATATTGAATCCCTACCCTTTTTAGAAGCCATACGACAAATGCGCAGTCAACTGGGACGTGAAAATACCCTATTTGTACATTTGAGCTATGTACCATTTATTGCTACAGCTGGTGAAATTAAAACCAAACCCACACAGCATTCTGTCAAAGAGATGCGTAGTATTGGCATTCAACCCGATATTTTAATTTGCCGCCTAGATAGAATATTACCCACAGAAGAACGCCATAAAATCGCCTTATTCTGTAACGTTGAAGAGCATGCTGTGTTTGGTAGCTATGATGCCGACAGCATTTATGAAGTCCCAGAAATGCTACATAATCAGGGTATTGATACCATTATTTGCAAGCAACTACAATTAAATGTTCAACCCGCTGATTTAACAGCATGGAAAAAAATCGTTTATGCGATTAAACACCCACAACACAACGTACACATTGCCATAGTGGGAAAATATGTTGATTTAACTGAATCTTATAAATCCCTCACAGAAGCACTCAAACATGCTGGCATTCACACCCAAACCAATGTGAACATCACTTATATTGACAGCGAAAGCTTAGAGCAAAAAGGCACAGATTGTCTCAAAGAGTTTGATGCGATTTTGGTTCCTGGTGGATTTGGTTCTCGTGGGGTAGAAGGCAAAATTGCGGCTGCACGTTTTGCCCGTGAAAACAACGTTCCCTATTTAGGTATTTGTTTGGGTATGCAAATTGCTCTGATTGAATACGCCCGTGATGTTGCAGGTTTAACTGATGCCA
>CAKARD010000110.1 GCA_916720425.1 uncultured Kingella sp.
TGCAGGTTTAACTGATGCCAATTCCACTGAATTCAATCCCAAAACACCCTATCCTGTAGTAGCATTAATTGATGAGTGGCAAACTGCCGATGGTAGTGTTGAAAAACGTGATGAGCATACAGCTTTAGGTGGCACCATGCGTTTGGGGGCACAAGATGTTGAACTGGCTACTGACAGCTTAGCAGCGAAGATTTATGGCTCAACCCACATTCACGAACGCCATCGTCATCGCTATGAAGTGAATAATTATTACTTGCCCCAATTAGAAAAAGCAGGCTTAAAAATTGGCGGCGTATCACAAGGACGCGAACGTCTAGTAGAAACCATAGAAATCCCCAATCATACATGGTTCTTTGCTTGTCAATTTCACCCTGAGTTTACTTCAACACCACGCAAAGGACATCCTTTATTTAATGCCTTTATCCAAGCAGCATTAAGACATCAAGCCTAATTTGCATGTTGTGCCAAGCACTAATGCAAAGGCACAACTGCACAAGGTTTCATCAAACTTATGATACAATACACTGTTTTTAATTTTAGATTTAAAGGAAAAATAATGGCAGAAGCACAACCTAATGCTTGGATGAGTATCCTACCTTGGATTTTGATTTTTGGTGTCATGTGGTTTTTAATGATACGCCCACAACAAAAACGCGAAAAAGAACGTCAAGCCATGATTGGACAATTACAAAAAGGTGATCGTGTATTATTGCTTTCAGGTATTTATGGACGTGTAGTAAGCGCAGGTGAACATATTTTTACAATTGATATTGGCAAAGGCACTATAGTAGAAGTAGAGCGTAACGCCATTGCTTCTAAAGTAGAACCCACCGCCAGCGCCAATCAATAATAAATAAAGCGTTTAGGCAGTTTTGCACTAATAGTAAAACTGCCTGAATTTATGGTTAATTTTATAATAAGAGTCTCAAAACGATGAATCGTTATCCTCTTTGGAAATATTTACTCATCGTGTTCACCATCATTGTAGCGGTCATTTATACCGTACCCAATCTTTATGGTGTAACACCTGCTATTCAGATTTCCACTAATCGTCAATCTCTATCTATTAATGAAGACACTGAAAAACGTGTTAATGAAGCATTACAAAAAGCCAATATCCCCCATGATGGCATGTTTATTGCAGGTGGTAGTTTAAAAGTACGCGTTAGCGACAGCACTAAAATTGCCGCACGTGATGCCATTGATGCAGCCTTAGGTGAAGGCTATATTGTGGCGCAAAATCAAATCGCCAATAGCCCAGAATGGCTAGAAAAAATTGGCGCAAGACCCATGTTTTTAGGATTGGATTTGCGTGGGGGCGTGCATTTTACCATGCAAGTGGATATGAAAGCTGCTTTGGAAAAAACCTTAGACCGTTATGCGAGCGATGTGCGCCGCGTTTTACGTCAACAAAAAATTCGCTCGGGCAGTATACGAAAAACAGGTAACAGCCTAATTGTGCCATTTCAAGATGCTGCAGATATGCAAAAGGCTTATCCAGAATTACAACGCCTAGTAGAAGGTGCGCAAGTTACCGTCGAAGACACAAACGTAACCATTGCTTTACCTGAAACCCTATTGCAGCAAATTCGTACCGATGCCGTTAAACAAAACATCACCACACTGCACAATCGCGTTAATGAATTGGGCACTTCTGAACCTGTGATTCAACAAGCAGGTGCAGACCGCATTGTGGTGCAATTACCTGGTATGACCGATACTGCCAAAGCTAAAGATATTATCGGACGCACTGCCACATTAGAAGTACGCATGGTTAGCACAGATATAAATTTATTAACCCAAGCCCAAAATGGCAATATTCCTGATGGTTATGAATTACTCAATGATAACGATGGTAACAGTTATTTGGTCAGCAAACAGGTAGAATTAACCGGTGACAACATCAACTCTGCCCAAGCAGGCTTTGAACCAGATACCCATCGCCCCAGTGTAAACTTGGTATTAGACGGTGCAGGCAGCAGTATCTTTGCCGATTTAACCACTGCCAACAAAGGCAAAATCATGGCTATGATTTTAATAGATCAAGGTAAATCTGAAGTTGTAACGGCACCGCGCATTAATGAGCCGATTACAGGTGGTCGTGTGCAAATTACAGGCATGGCCAGCCCTGCTGAAGCCAATGATGTAGCCTTATTATTGCGTGCTGGTTCACTGGCTGCTCCTATGCAAATTGTGGAAGAGCGTACTATCGGCCCTTCTTTAGGGGCAGAAAATATTAGCAAAGGCATACACTCAACCGTATGGGGTTTTATTGCGGTAGCAATATTTATGATGTTCTATTATCGCCTAATGGGTATTTTTTCTACCATTGCTTTAGCATGCAACCTACTCTTTTTATTTTCTATTTTGTCAGCCCTCCAAGCCACACTAACCCTACCAGGCATTGCTGCAATGGCATTAACTTTAGGTATGGCGATCGATTCTAATGTATTGATTAATGAACGTATACGTGAAGAATTACGGGACGGACAAAAAGCCCAATTTGCCATTAAAGAAGGTTATGATCACGCTTGGGATACCATTTTAGATTCCAATCTAACTTCATTGATCGCAGGGATAGCCTTATTAATTTTTGGTTCAGGCCCGATACGCGGTTTTGCCATTGTGCATTGCTTAGGTATTGCAACTTCTGTTTATTCGTCCGTAGTTGTCTCTCGTGCCATGGTAAATTTATGGTATGGTCGACGCAAGAAATTGCAACATATTTCTATTGGCATACGCTACCCTTCTGTATTAGATAAACCTCTACCCGCAGCACAAGGAGAACAATAAACATGGAACTATTTCATTTTAAAAGAGATATTCCCTTTATGAGCTATGGTAAGCTCACCACATTTATTTCATTACTCACCTTTGTGCTTGCTGTTATCTTTTTGTTTACCCGTGGACTCAATCTATCAGTAGAGTTTACGGGTGGTACATTGATGGAAGTGGAATACACCCAGCAAGGTGCCGACTTAAACCAAGTACGTCATCGTTTAGACGGTCTAAATATGGGTGAAATTCAAGTACAAGCACTGGGAACAAATAAACATATTATGATACGTTTACCCAATAGAGAAGATGTTTCATCAGCTCAACTCTCTAACCAAGTTATAGACTTACTAAAAAAAGACAACAGCGATGTCAATTTACGTCAAGTAGAATTTATTGGACCTGCCGTAGGTGAAGAACTGGTTAGCAATGGTTTAATGGCTTTAGGCATGGTAGTTGTGGGGATTATTGTGTATCTTGCTATGCGTTTTGAATGGCGATTTGCCGTCTCTGCCATTATTGCCAATATGCACGATATTGTGATTATTTTAGGCTGTTTTGCCTTTTTTCAGTGGGAATTTTCACTGACCGTATTGGCAGGTGTCATGGCCGTATTGGGCTATTCTGTTAATGAATCCGTAGTAGTATTTGATCGCATTCGTGAAAATTTTCGCAAAGGTTCTATGCGCCACATGAGCGTTCCAGAACTCATTGATAATGCCATCACCCATACCATGGGGCGCACAGTTATCACGCATGGTTCTACAGAAGCCATGGTCGTTTCCATGCTTGTCTTTGGTGGATCAGCATTACATGGTTTTGCTATTGCGCTAACCATTGGTATTGTGTTTGGTATTTATTCATCAGTGCTGGTTGCTAGTCCACTCTTATTAATGTTTGGTCTTGATCGCCATAATGTTATGAGAATAGAAAAACAAAAAGAAGAAGCCGTAGTTTAAACAAAAATCGCCCATGATATTTGGGCGATTTTTCATACGCAATAAATCATTTTTCCAATAAAACCATGATTCCTTCAGCCTCTACATGAGCACCACGTGGCAATGAAGCCACACCTATTGCCGCACGCGCGGGAAAAGGTTTACAAAAATATTGCTCCATCACTTGATTGAATGTTGCAAAATCGCTTAAATCAGTCAAATAGGCATTAATTTTTACGATATCATTTAAATTACCACCTGCAGCTTCACACACTGCACGCAAGTTTTTAAAAACTTGATGCGCTTGGCTTTCAAAATCATCCCCCACCAATTCCATTGTTGCTGGATTTAATGGAATTTGACCACTCAAATAAACCGTATTACCAGCTCGAATGGCTTGACTGTAGGCACCAATGGCAGCTGGAGCAGCATCAGTGTGAATTATTGCTTTACTCATAATCGTTTCTCCATAAAAAATCATATTATATCGGTAATTAAGTAAAAAAGTCTTGACAAATAATATAGCACAGCGCAGAATATTCAGAAAACAAATTAATCATTTATGCTATAGGATTACATCAAATGAAAAAATTATTTTTACACATTGCTTTCTATTGGTGCCGCACTTTGATGCGGTGTCTTGTTGCGTGTGTATAAAACGATAACAAAATGTAAACCGCCCATTATTCTGCTTGTGGCGGTTTTTCTTTTTTC
>CAKARD010000111.1 GCA_916720425.1 uncultured Kingella sp.
CAAATTCAGTCATGAAGCCATTAATAAAACTATAGATCCTACCAATTCTGGCAATATGATTAAACCCATGCCCATAAAAGATCGCGCCTTATGGCATGATACCTTTTGGTCATTCATTTTATTATTAACCGCTTATCTTTTATTAGCATTGCTCACATTTAATATGAGTGATCCCTCTTGGTCGCGCAGTATTGCCCCTAAAGCGGCCATCCAAAATATTAGCGGATTGTTTGGTGCATATTGGTCTGATATTGTTTATTACCTATTTGGGTTTTCTGCTTGGTGGGGGATACTCTTTGCACTGATTTGGTTGTATCGTAATTTTCGTCCTATCTCAACTAAAAACAAAATATTACAACAGCATTATCACTTTAATCTTGGCTTATGTGGTTTGTTGATTTTGTGGTTGTGCAGCCCTATTGTGGAACGTTTACTTCTTAAACATTATTTAGACCAAACTCTACCTGTAGGCGCAGGAGGTGTGTGGGGAACAGTAGTATTAGACACGCTTTCATATTTTAAAGAGACATCGGTCATTATAATGTTATTACTTGTTCCTATGTTTTTAGCAATATATTTACTGCTTCAAATATCATGGTTAAATATTATGGATCGTGCGGGATTGGCATTAGATCGTTTTTTCAAGAATTTATTTCGTCATCAGCATGAGCAAACCATGATGCAAGTAAAAATGGCGACGACCAATAAAAAAAATAAACACGCACAATGGTTTTATTCTCAAAATACCCAATCCACTGTTACCTCTTCTCCAGAATTTGTGATAAAGCATGATACTACACCTTTTATCAGTCAAGAGGCCTATCAACTGCCACCATACCATTTATTACAATCAAACCATGATTCTTACCATCATGTGGAAGAATCATGGGTACAACATACCGCAACGCATATCAAAACTAGATTATCCCAATGGGATATTAAGGCTGAAGTCATTCGTACCACAACAGGCCCTGTATTAACATGCTATGAACTCCAGCTCGAACGTACCACAAAACCCAGTAAAATAATTAAATTAAGCAAAGAACTGGCTCAGGCACTATCTTTGCCTAAAATACGTATAGTAGAAACGCTATCCAACCACATCATAGTGCTAGAAATACCTAATAAACAACGACAAACAGTATTATTGCAAGAAATATTAACGTCCAATATATTCAAACAAACCTCTTCTAAACTAACGCTTGCCTTAGGTAAAGATATTACAGGTAAACCCGTCGTAGGGGATTTGAGAAAAATACCACATCTACTGATAGCGGGCATGGTGAATTCGGGACAAAAGTCAGAAATTCATGCCATGATCGTGTCCATTTTATACCAAGCACGCCCCGATGAAGTACGCTTTATCTTGATGGATTCCAACCAATCCGATTTGCTAGCCTATGCAGGTTTGCCACATTTACTTTACCCCATAATAACCGATACTAAAGAGGCTGAACAGACGCTGAACTGGTGCCTAACCGAAGTAGAAAAACGCTATCAATTGATGAGTTATATTGATGTTAGAGATTTAACAGCTTATAACGAAAAAGTGCAACAACGCCAAGATCAAGGCAAACCATTACCCAATCCATTTAGTCATAACCCCGATGATCCCACACCACTTAACACATTGCCGTATATTGTTATCATCATCAATGAATTATCAGACTTTATTATTGATGAAACACTAGCAATAGAATCGCAAATTATATCCCTAACACAAAAGGCCCGTGCAGCAGGGATACACATAATTATTGCAACAGAACACCCAAATGTAAACGTGATGACAAGCTTAATCAAAGCCAATATTCCCACACGCATGGCATTTACTGTAAAACATCGCGTAGACAGTCGCACTATTTTAGATCAAACAGGCGCAGAAGATTTGCTCAAGCATGGGGACTTATTGTTCTTGCAGCCAGGTAACGCAGAACTGACTCGTTTACAAGGAATAGCCATAAATGATGATGAAATACACCACGTAGTATCATTTATCCAAGCACAAACTCACCCTAATTATACGCCAGATATATTGACCACAACACAATCAACCAACAATATAGATAACGATGAACTGTTTGATGAAGTTGTATTATTTGTGATTAGCACACGTAAAACGTCTATCTCTGCTGTACAAAGAAAATTTAATATTGGTTATAATCGTGCAGCCAATCTAATACAAGCTTTAGAAAATAAAGGTATTGTTTCAAGTTTGCAACACGATGGTAAACGAACTATTTTAGTTAACACCTATCCAAAATAATTCATATACTAAGGAGTCTTACCGTGCTTACTGTAGAGAATTTAGATTTTTACTATGAAGATAAACAAGCTTTATTTGATATTAATGTTTCTCTACCACGAGAAAGCATTACAGGTTTAGTTGGACCTAATGGTGCAGGTAAATCCACCTTAATGCGTTGTATGGCAGGTTTAGAAATTCCTTACACAGGAAATGTGCGATTAAATAACGAACCTATTTTAGATAACCCACGGAAAAGTTTTGCTCAATTAGGTTATTTACCTGATTTTTTTGGTTTGCCTTCACATTTAACTGTTATTCAATATTTGACATTTGCAGCAAAATCACACAATTTAAGCGATAATTTGCTGCCCCAAGCACTAGAAAATACAGTTAATCTATTGGGTTTGCAAGATAAACTTTATCGTCCTATCCAATCTTTATCACGTGGACAAAAGCAACGTTTAGGCATTGGGCAAGTAATCATCCATCGCCCAAGTTTCTTATTGCTAGATGAACCTGCCAGTGGTTTAGACCCCGAAGCCCGGCATGAATTATCTAAATTGCTATTACAATTAAAATCAGAAGGCATGACTATTGTTGTATCCAGCCACATTTTATCTGAATTAGACGAATACTGTACACATATGCTGATCATACGTGAAGGTAAAATTCAAGCTTATCAGCCTCTATCTCAAGAAAATCCTGAACAACAAATTGTTTCATTACACTTATTAAACCAAAATGAAGATGTGTTAAAACTCATCGCCCAATTACCCATGGTGCAAAATATGCAACTTCATGGAGAAGAAATATGGCTTACACTACCCAATGACAATCAAATACGCGCCCAATTAATCCAACAAATAACCCAAGCTAATATTGGCTTTAGCGAACTTAAAATAGTTAAATCTAATATGTTACAAAGTTATCAAGACAGTTTAAATAAAAAGGATTGATCATGCCTAAACCACAGCTTACTCGGCATACTTCACAACAAATCAAAGTACCAACTATTTGGGTTAATGCTGAATTCCAGCGTTTATTGTGGCTTAGTTGGCGCAGCGGCTTAGCCATTGGTATTGTAGTAATATACCTGTTGTTTATCTTCTCTTTTCTTAATAATAAAGATATAACTCATGAGGAGATATCTTTTATCATCACTATGATAGGAATAATTGGATTATTGATTGGCGGGCTATCTATTTTAATATTACTGAACCGCAGTTTAAAAAACGATTTTGATTCTAATACTTTTGATCAATTGCGCATGTCATCTTTATCCGCATGGCAAATGACTTACTCTCGACTTCTGATTGCACCAATTATGGGCTGGTTAACATTTATTATTGGCTGGCTCCTATTAGGTTTTAATTTATTATATTTTGATAAAATTGCAGAATTTTGGTCTTTATGGCTGATTATTCCATTTATCGCTTGGTCTTGGGCTTGTTTGGTTTTATGCAATTCCTTGCAAAGACAGCGTGGTCAAACCCAATGGACAGGGTCTACCATTCAAGTGGTATTATTCATCATCATTTTACAACTATTCCAAACTGGTCTTTATAGCCGTGCTATGAATGCCGACATGGTTCACTACCCAAGTTACATGATATTTCTGAATAAGAATAATACTATTATTAATATTTTCAACAACATAGGCTTTGCGATATTTATTACTATTGCTACTCACGCAGCTATGGCATGGCGTTTACATTTACGCCCTGCTAATTTAACTTTTTTATGCTTATGTCTTGCCTCACCTATTTTTACATATGGCATGGGTTTTGACAAAACCTCTTCTCTTTTTAACTTAGCATTCAACTATGGCGCATTAGGTATCTTATCTTTAATCATACAAGATACACGTTATATGCAAAATGGATTTGAGTCGCTTAAAAACGGAGAATGGTATATTGCTTTGCAACAACTGCCTGCTTGGGTAATATTATTTCCGCTAGGAGTGATTATTTGTATTAGCTTAAATATTCTTCTGATACCAGAATTTATCTATATTCTTGTATTAGGTGGATTAATTTATATGATGCGTAAAGTTGAACTTAAAACCTATAATACCTTAACCGTAAGTCTAGGTTTATATATTGTATTGCG
>CAKARD010000112.1 GCA_916720425.1 uncultured Kingella sp.
TCTTTTTAATATGCACATTAATTGTTGTTTGAGGGTAGGGTTGCCAATCCACTGCAGTGGCTAAATCTTGATTGAGTGTTTGTAAGCTACTTAATACTTGCAAGGCCGCAATAATACCGTCGCCTGTATTGTGTTTATCCATACACAGTATATGTCCAGAAGCTTCGCCGCCAATTAACCAGTTGCGTTCACGTAATTGTTCCAATACGTAGCGATCACCCACTTGGGCACGTGCAAAAGCAATACCATGTTTATTTAGAGCTTGCTCCATAGCTAGATTGCTAATCACGGTTCCGACCACACCACCAAAATTAACACCTTGAATTGCACGCGCTTTGGCAATGACATAAACCAGTTTATCACCATCATAGACCACCCCATTTTTATCAACCATCATTAAACGATCGCCATCACCATCTAGCGCAATACCATAATGAGCATCATTTTGTAATACGGCGGCTTGTAAGGTTTTAGTATAAGTTGCCCCTATTTTATCATTGATATTAAAACCATTTGGGGTATTGCCTATCTCTATCACTTCGGCCCCCAGTTCATGAAACACTTTAGGGGCAATATGGTAGCCAGCACCGTTAGCCGTATCTACTACTAGGCGCAATCCTCGTAAATTCATATTATTAGGAAAGGTCGCTTTACAAAATTCAATGTAACGATCATCCGCACCACTAATGCGGCGTGCACGCCCTAACTCCATAGAAGGAACGGTTATCATAGGTTTATCTAATTCTGCTTCTATAGCTAATTCCATGGCATCATTAAGTTTTATTCCACCTTCTGCAAAGAATTTAATTCCATTATCTGAAAAAGTATTGTGAGATGCTGAAATCATCACCCCACCTTGCAAACGCAAAGCACGTGTTAAGTAAGCAATCCCTGGTGTAGGTAATGGACCCGTTTGTATGACATTGACCCCCGCTGCAGTAAAACCCGCAACTAGTGCGGTTTCTAGCATATAACCTGAAATGCGGGTATCTTTACCTATAATTACCGTAGGTTTATAACTGCTGTCTTTATTGATTAAAGCGCGACCAAAAGCGCAACCTAATTTCATCACAAAATCGGGTGTAATGGGAAACTTTCCCACCTCGCCACGAATGCCATCTGTGCCAAAATATTTGCGTGTCATAATGAGTTATCCTTCTGTGAGTGTCATGATGATAAGCTGGTATATAATTTCTTTAGTAATAAATAAAGACGCTTGCTACTTATTGTAAAGAAAATATGCGTTAATGACCATCATATTATAACAAGCGATAGTATTTATTGTAGACCAATCAAGCAAAAGAATAAAAACCTATCTAAATATGATTTTGCTTGTATTGTCTTAAAAACAATTTTTATACTGCTTAAATCGTATCGTTATTTTTACCTAAGTAAGTCTCTGTACTGATTTTATGCCCACTTAAAAAAGCTTGGGCATTCATTCGTTTACTGCCACTGGCTTGTAATTCTGTAATGCATAAGGCACCTGAACCGCAAGCAACGACAATACCTTCAGTTGAGGTATGTAAAATTTTGCCTGCTTGTCCGTTTGCTGGTATAGCGTGTGCTTGCCAGATTTTTAGTGGTTTATCATGCCATAAGGTCCATGCTACTGGCACAGGATTAAATGCACGTATTTTTCGTGCAATAATTTTTGCATCTTCGTTCCAATTTATTTGTGCTTCTTCTTTAGATAATTTGTTGGCATAAGTGATACCATTTTCATTTTGCGGTATGCCATCTAATTTGCCTTGAATTCGTAAACGTTTTAAATCCTCAACGATAGCATTTGCCCCCAGATGCATTAATGCATCGTGTAGTTCATTGGCGGTGTCGTTATCCTGAATATAATAGTGGTGTTGGCTAATAATTGCACCTGTATCCAAACCTGTATCCATTTGCATAATGCATACGCCTGTTTCTTTATCACCCGATTCTATCGCACGCTGTATGGGAGCGGCACCACGCCAACGGGGCAATAAGGAGGCATGAATATTCAAACAACCATGTTTAGGTGCGGTTAAGACTTCTTGCGGTAAAATGAGACCATAAGCAGCCACGACCATGACATCAGCTTGAATTTGGTTTAATAATACCAATATTTTTTCATTTTGACGTAATTTTTCGGGTTGTTCTATACGCAATCCTAATTGTTGAGCAACTTGTTTTACAGGACTGGCTTGTAATTGCATACCACGACCTTTGGGGCGATCGGGTTGGGTTAAGACTAATGGTATTTCAAATCCAGCTTGAGCGATAGCTTTTAATGCATGTGCGGCAAATTCAGGCGTGCCAGCAAAGATAACTTTCATCTTTTTATACTCCTAAAATTACAGCGTTTCGCGTTGACGTTTTTTCATTTTGGTTTTAATGCGATTTTGTTTGAGAGGTGATAAATATTCTACAAATAATTTTCCTAACAAGTGATCTAATTCATGCTGGATACAAATAGCAAGCAAGCCATCAGCATCTAATTGATGTGCTTGACCATGTTCATCAAAATATTCAACAGTGATAGTTTGAGCGCGTGTTACCGTATCATAAATTCCTGGAACAGATAAGCAACCTTCTTCATAAGTTGTTTGACCATCTTTATGGGTAATATTAGGATTAATCAGTACTAATAATTGGTTACGCTCTTCAGAAATGTCGATAACAACCACGCGTTCGTGTACATCTATTTGCGTTGCAGCCAAGCCGATACCATGCGCCGCGTACATGGTTTCTGCCATATCGGCAACCAAAGTTCGGATACGATCATCTATTTGTGCCACAGGTTGAGCAACAATATGCAAACGTTCATTTGGGTGGGTTAAAATGGGTAATAAAGCCATAATTTCTTCTTCCTAATTTATGATGTGTTTTGTTTCATTGTGTGGCATACTTGCCATTTTCTTTACGTTTCTTAGTGTAAAGCTAGCGTAATGGGATAAAAAGCACTATGATTACGCTAACTGATTACATTTGTGTAAAATCATGTAATCTAAAAAACCATCTAAGGGGATTTTGAATGCAAAAACCAATTATAACCTTGCTTTGCGCAACAAGCATGATTATTTCAACTTCTGCTATTGCAGAAAATCTACGTATTAAACCATCGGCACCTGCACGTTATACAGTTAAAAAAGGTGATACCCTCTGGGGAATATCAGGAAAATACCTTTATCGCCCATGGAAATGGCCAGCATTATGGAATATGAATCGTAGCAAAATTCGCAACCCACACTGGATTTATCCAGGTCAAGTATTGGTGTTGCGTTATATTAATGGTCGTCCTGTATTAAGCGTGGAAGGAGGACAACAGGGTATTCCAACGATTAAACTGAATCCACACGTACGTGATTTGGGATCAGGTTATGGTATTCCTTCTATTAACCTGAATTTTTACCGTATGTTTATGAAAACCCCACAATTTGTTACTGAAGCACAATTGCGTGATGCAGCGCGGTTAGTTTCAGGCCCAGAAAATCATATATATTACGTTCCTGGTGATCGTGTTTATGCTGATGGTATTAAAGAACCAGGAACTTATATGGTCTTCCGCTTTACTCGTGATTTGCACGATCCAGTAACGAAAAAATATTTGGGTAAATTAGTTGAGTTTGTAGGTGAAGTTGCAACATTGGATACCCCAAATAGCGCATTATCACATCGTTCTGCAGAAGCTCAAGCTGCTTTGCGTGGTGATGAATATTATGTCCACAATGGCAAAAAACAAGTTGTGGTTCATACTGCACAGCCTATGCTGGTAACAGGCTCATTGAGTGAAATTCATCAAGGGGATTATTTGATTAAGCGCCCAGATAATTATAATAGCTTTAACTATGCACCCCATGAACCTGAAGGTGCCATAGATGCTAGTATTATTAATATCATGGATGGTATAGAAGAAAGCGCAGCCATGCAAACCATTATTTTAAACAAAGGTACAGCAGATGGTTTAGATGAAGGTACCGTTTTAGGTATTTATCGACGTGGCAAAACTGCAATATCACCTTATCAACCAGAAGGTGAAAAACACAAACGCCTAGTCAATACACCTAATCAAGAAATAGGTTTGGCTATGGTATATCGCAGTGCAGAACACGTTTCTTCTGCCATCATCTTAGAATCCGTTACCAATGTGAATCTTGATGATTTGGTGTCTGTTCCTGGACAAGATTTAGATACATTTGGTGAACGTTCTACCAATATTAATGGTTCTTATCAATAATCTAAAAGCATCATCAGCTGCCCTGATTCAACAAAGGGCAGTTTTTTGTTGAAGGAAATCTATGTTATATGAAACTGATTGCCCGCTTTGTGTTGTGCATAATGAACAAATTTTGTATCA
>CAKARD010000113.1 GCA_916720425.1 uncultured Kingella sp.
TATGGCCACCCAGTTAATCGCAAAGTATGATTAATTTGATAAGTTTCACAAGGAGCAAAATTATAGTGGATTTTGTACATACTTAATATGTAAACAAATACCAACCTATGTCAAGTTATTGCAAATAATCATCAATTTTATTTATAATAAAGAATTATTCTTATTTACATTTTGAGAGGAAATTAATGATGTCGAAAAAATCTCACAAAAAATGGTTTACTCCCCGTTTGGCCATTGCTTGTGCTGCGGTATTGAGTGCATTTAATGCGATGGCAGCCGATGAAACACAGACATTAGAAAACATCACCGTTACAGGCACAGCCGTACCAACACGCGTATCGCATTCTTATTTAGACAAACATGATGCCACCGATCTAAAACAAGCCATGAAAACCCAAATTGGTATGGGTGTTGGTGGGGGTAACGGTGTGGCACAATATTACAGCATTCGCTCTGTGGGTGAAGATAAAATTAATTTAGAAGTTGACGGCACCAGTCAATCTACCAAAATTTTTCACCATCAAAGTCGCTTCCAATTAGATCCTGCATTAGTAAAAAGCATTAATGTAGAAAAAGGCACAGGTGCAGCCAGCTCAGGTTTAGGGGCATTAGCAGGGACAATACGTGTCACCACAATTGATGCCAAAGATTTATTAAGCGAAAATCAGCCATTTGGTTTTCGCATTGGCGCAGGATGGAGCAGCAACAAAGGCAACCATGAAAACTTTGCAGTTTACGCTAACACCTATGGTTTCGATGGTTTGTTAATGGCAAACTTCTTGAATAACAAAGATTACAAAGATGGCAGCGGCATGGTAAACACAGGCAGTCGCTTAAAACAACGCAGCTATTTAGCCAAGATAGGCTATACTTTCAATAATAACCATAACATTAAATTTAGCTATCGCCAAGAAGACCAAAAAGGCAACCGTACTGATAAAGCAGAATTCATGACCTTAAGTTTAGCCGATGGTTTTTTAGGCTTTGATAATACTGAACAAAAAGAAGAAACATTGAATTTAGAATATACAGGACGCAATATTGGTTTTATTGACAAATTAGATGCCAATATTTTCCAAATCAAAACCCATGATTATAAACCGCCTAAAGGCGCAAACAATCTAACTAATGTACGCCAAACTTTAGAAGAAAGCACCATTAAATCTATAGGTGGAAATATCAATTTCACCAGTCGTTTTGGCAACAATCATGTATTGAAATATGGGGTAAATCTTCGCCGTGAAACATCACAACCCTCTTATAAAGGGGATGGCAAGTTTCCCAATGCAGTCAAACAGCTGATTGCCAGCCCTGAAAGCAAAAATGAATATGGTATTTATGCCGAAGGCATTTGGAATTTTGATCCCGTTACTTTAACCACGGGCTTGCGTTATGATTACTTTAAACTCAACTCCGCCAGCGACAACATCAACACACGCAGCGCATCACATGGACAAATTAATCCCAGTTTAGGTGTTATTTGGGATCTCAATCCCAATTTTTCTTTACTCGCAAACTTAAATCAAGCCAGTCGCTCACCTCGCCTTAACGAAACCTTACTGGCCAATGAACGTGCAGGTGCATTAGTAGACGTAGATCAAAACCTCAAGGCCGAAACCGCACGCCGTGCAGAAGTGGGCTTTAAATGGGATTGGAATGGACTTAACGTAGCAGGCAGCATATTTTATCAAGATATTAAAGACTTAATCGTATATAAATGGTCAAACATTGGCAAAAATGAACGAGGTGGCATTTATAACAGTGGACATTTAAAAACCAGAGGGTTTGAATTAGATGCCCGTTATCATTATGGTGGCTTAACCGCACGCATTGGGGTATCACAAGTCAATCCACGCCTATCACATGGCACACGCCCTATTTACAATGGCGAACAAGAAGTATTGGATTCACGTCAAGAAAGTTCATTTTATTTCTGGAACACGGGTCGTCAATGGCTCACAGGGTTAAGCTATCGCTTTGAAAATCCCAAACTAGAAGTGGGTTGGTTAGGACGTTACGCACAGCACACCGCCTATGCTGAAGTCATACGCGGTAAGAAAGGCGTATATCGTGGACAAAAAGCAGGTTATGGTGTACACGATATTTATGTTAACTGGCAACCACTCAATAACGACACTTGGAATATAAATCTTGCGGTTAATAATGTGGGTAATAAACGCTATCGTGGACACAGTCAGCGTTTTCCCGATGGAAACGGTCGCATACCATTTTATGAACGTGGTCGTGAATTTACCCTAAGCACCAACTATCGCTTTTAATTACACTGTGTTGTAGCCATAACACGGTATGATCTCAATTAAACCACCTCATGTCATTAAGGGTGGTTTTTTTATGCATCAATTTTATATCATCTTCCCTTTTGACTAATTTTACTATTCACGATAAAAACAATGAATATCATTCTCTTTATTTAAACTAATATATAAAGCACACTTAAAATCGCAAGCTATGGTAAAATTTTGTTTATTTCTTTGTGATGATGAACTTTGGGAAGAATTTATGAATATAACCATTTTGGGAACAGGCGCATGGGGAACAGCCTTAGCCATTCATTTTGCACTACACCAACACACAATTAAAATGTGGTCGCACAATACTGAACATGCGCGAATCATGCAAGATACACGTCGCAACGATCGCTATTTACCCAACTTCACCTTACCCAACAACATCACCATTTACGATGATTTAAATTCAGCTTTAATGGATAGTGATTTAATTTTAATCGTTACCCCTGTGGTAGGGCTAAGATATAGCCTAGAATTGATAAAACAGCTAGGATACGGTCATTTACCTATTTTGACTGCATGCAAAGGATTTGAATTGGATAGCGGCTTGCTCACCTTCCAAGTAGTCAAAGAAGTGTTGCCTGACAACAACAAAATTGGTGTATTATCAGGTCCCAGTTTCGCACAAGAATTAGCAAAACAACTACCTTGTGCCGTGTGTCTATCCTCTGAAAACATATCATGGATGACAGAATTAACACAAAAACTCAATACCAACATCATGCGCCTATACGCCAATGACGATATTATTGGTGTCTCAGTGGGAGGGGCAGTCAAAAACGTGATGGCCATTGCAACTGGCTTATCTGATGGTTTGAACTATGGTCTCAATGCGCGTGCCGCTTTAGTGACGCGTGGTTTAGCTGAAATTACTCGTCTGGCTGTGGCTATGGGTGCACAAACCAAAACCATGATGGGTCTGGCAGGCATGGGGGATCTTATTTTAACTTGCACAGGCGCATTATCGCGCAATCGCAAAGTAGGCTTAGGATTGGCAGAAGGAAAAACCCTGCACCAAGTCTTAAAAGAAATCGGACATGTTGCTGAGGGTGTCCCTACTATTGAAGAGGTTCACAACACCGCCGTTCGTTATCAAATTGATATGCCCATTACCGATATGCTATATCAACTGGTTCGTAATGAATTGAATGCCCATGATGTCATGGAACGCCTAATGCAACGCAAACCCAAAAGCGAATAATTTTATGGAGACTCATGATGAGCCAAAATCCCAAACTCACACAATTAGAAAATCATCTACGTGATCTGATTAATTTATTGACGCAACAACGCAATGAAAATGAACATTTAATAGATGAATTGGCCTTATCTCGTCAAGATTTTGAAGCGCAAACACAAAAACTAAATGAAGCCCAAACAAAAATTCAGACTTTGTCTAGTCAAGCTGCCCCAATTCAAAAAAGTGAACAAGAAAATAAATTACATTTTCAAGAACAACGCATACAATTATTAGAACGTGAGCGGGTTAATTTGCGTGAACAAATCGATTTTTTACAAGAAACCATGCAAAATAAAGAAACAGAATGGCAAACCAAACTAGACTCATTACAAAATAATCAAGATGCCCAACATCAAGCCGATGAAGCGCAGATCGTTACCTTACAAACTCAATTACAAGAAGCAGAACAAAAAGCCAGCCAATTAAGTACACAATTGGACGATGTACAACAACAATCCAAAATAGCTCAAGATGATTGGCAAATTAAACAAACACAATTGACGGAAAAACGCAGCAATTAAACCAAGCACAACAACAGTTGCTAGATGCACAAGAAACTTTTGCGCAAAAAGAACAGACTTTAATTGAAGAAGCCGCTCAAGAACATGAACGTTTAACCACTAAACTAGCACAAGAAACCGAACGTTTCCGTAGCGAGTTTAACCTACAAGTACAACAAAATGAACAACGTATCGCAGATATTAATTTATTAATGAATCAACAAAGAGACCGTGCTCAAGAAGAAAAAGACACCTTGCGAGAACAGCTATCCCAATTA
>CAKARD010000114.1 GCA_916720425.1 uncultured Kingella sp.
ATACCGTCCCAAATTTCAGACGGTATTTTATCCTAAGCATGAAACTTTTTTAACCCATGATGATATGTCTAAACCTCACTACGCCAAGCATTTTTCAATGCATATTGTGCCGTATCTATATCAAAACCACGATAAAGTAGAAAACGAACCTGTTTTTGTTTTTCTTGATAATCTTGAGCAGGTTGTTTGAATTTTTTTTGTAACACATTTATAGCGTTATTACGCTCGGTAGCAAGATCGGGTAAATATTCTTGCACAATTTCACTGTCTATACCTTGAACAGATAAAGCTTGTTTTAGACGCAATGTACCTTGTTTTGGGCTTTTGCTATGAATATATGCTTCAGCATAACGCGCATCAGATTGCCAATGGTTTTGTGCCAATTCATTTAATAATGCACTCAATTCATCTTCATCTTGGGAATAAGGTGCAAGCTTACGTAATAGTGCTTGACGGCTTATTTCACGGCGCGACAAAATTGCTAAAGCACGCCCTTTTAATGACAGAGGCTGTTTCATACCACATCTTTTTGTGGACACAAATGGTCATAAATATCAGTCAATGACTGAATAATCCAATCAGGTCGTGTTTCAGGTATGCGAGTTAATTCTTTTACATCTCCATAACCATATGTGACACAAACACTGGGGCAATGTGCCGCTTTGGCAGCCATTATATCATTAGCAGAATCCCCCACCATCAACATGTTTTGAGTTTCTACTCCCAATACTTCGGCAACATAACGCAAAGGTTTGGGGCTAGGCTTGCGCTCAGACACAGTATCACCACCAACAATAATGCTAAAATAATGCGCTAAATTCAAATCTTTTAATAATTTAACAGCCAACAATTCGCTTTTATTGGTAATAACAGCCAGTGGAATCCCCAATAATTGTAATAAGCCTAATGCCGTTTCTGTATGAGGATAGGGACGCGTAGCATGGGCAATGTGTGATGCATAATGTTTAACAAAAGCAGTATAACCTTGTTGCCATAAGCTTTCTTCTGCCATACCATGCATATCATTTGTCAATGCACGGTGCACCAATGAAGCCATACCATCACCCACATAGCTTTGTATGATTTCGCGCTCTAGAATTTCTAAACCCAGTTCTTGGCGCATGGCATTAGCCGCTGCGGCCAAATCTGGAACAGAATCAACCAAAGTACCATCTAAATCAAAAGCAACCGCTTGAACCTGAGAAAGTTGTAACATAATAAATATATTTGAATAAAAATGAATCGTTGCGCCACACAGCGTAGTGTATGACGCAATGTATGTTATGCTAAATGACTAAAATAATTTACGCACATAAAAATACTTAGCAACATAAAGAAGGCAACATACAACAACATACCCCGTATCATTAAACGGTTGAGTTCGTCAAATTCACCTAAGTTATTGGATGCATATTTAACTGCCAAATGCTCTTCTATCACTGCACGAATCACACTCAATGCTTGAGCATTTTCTTCAGGCAAACCAACAGTTAATTGTAAGCACTGTGTCAAACTTGGATGTGTGCCATTGAGGTTGTTAACTAAAATTTTATTGCTATGTAATTGTGCTAACGCGTAATCTGAATTAGGAAGACGAATAGTCAAAAAATTACTTTGACTGGGCAAAACTTCTACATCTTCCAATAGGGTTAGTTCATGAGTGAGATTTTCACGTTGTTCCAGTACAGCATGAATATTTTGTTTAATGGTTTCCAAATGTTCCAATCCCAAAGCAAAACGCGCAATAGTGGCACTCCATGGGTTTATGCTGTGTTTGGGCAGAATTTTTTGTAATTCGGTAATAATCTCAATATTGCTGACTGCATAAGCAATACGTAAATTGGCCAAACCAATTTTACTTAATGAACGCAATACCAATACATTTTCCAATGAACCCGCTTGGGTTAAAAAGCTGTCTTGACTAAAATCAGCATAGCGTTCATCAATCACCACCAAACCCGTTGTTGCTTTAATGATGGCTTCTACATCCTCACGTGCGGGCAAAATACCTGTAACAGGACTGGGATAAGGCAGAACAATTAAAGCGGGTTGTTGTTTTTCAATGGTTTTGAGCGTTTCGTCTAATGACCAGAAACCTTGCGCATCGGTATCTAATTCTATAGTGTGTAAGCCCAATAATTGCGCGTGTTGTAAATATTGTTTAGATGCGGGGGCAAAGGATAAAACACTGGCATTAGGTTGAGCAATGAGTAATGTTAAATAATGCAGCAGTTCATCTGCACCGTTGCCCAATGCAATAGCGGCAGAGTCAGGTAATTCAAATGCACGGCGTAAAGTATTTAATAATTCACTGTTATCGGGCATGCTGTAATGATGAATAGGAATACTAAATAGCTGAGTTGCTAATTCTTCATGCCATTGATTAGGTAATGAAAAGGGCATTTGGCGCGTATTGAGCGCGATAAAATCACCGCCCAATAAAGGAGTAGATTTTGGTGTGGGTAAAGCGCGAATGTCTGAGCGAATATAGGGAAGTGCATTCATGGATTTGTTTCCTTTTGTTTGTTTAGGTGAGTTTTTGTTATTTTAACATGTAAATATTTACAATAACAAATGCTTGCGCATAAATTAAGGCCAACCATTTAAGGCATCAGCATACCACCATTCACATGCAAAGTTTGTCCTGTAATGTACTGAGCTTCATCACTCGCTAAAAATAATACGCTATTGGCTATGTCTTGGGCTGTACCAAAATGCCCCAGTGCCGTTTGTGCTTCAAAGGCTTTGCGCGTACTTTCAGGCAAGGCGCGTGTCATGTCCGTATCAATAAACCCTGGTGCCACACAATTTACTGTAATACCACGGCTGCCCACTTCACGTGCTAAAGATTTACTAAATCCTTGCAAAGCAGCTTTGGCGGCCGCATAATTGGTTTGTCCTGCATTACCCATCGTTCCTACGACTGATGTAATAGTAATAATGCGTCCAGTACGCTGTTTCATCATACCGCGTAATACTGCTTTACTGGCTCGAAAAACGGATTTCAAATTGACATCCATAATAGCGTCCCATTCTTCGTCTTTCATGCGCATAAGTAAATTATCACGCGTAATGCCTGCATTATTAACCAAAATATCTAATTTACCATGTGTTTTTTCTATATCAGCAATCAATTGTTCTATTGAACCTTCGTGTGTACTGTTAAGCTCACGGCCTTGTCCTTGCCATGGTGCAAGGCGTTGTGCAATGGCTTCTGCGCCTGCCAAACTGGTTGCGGTGCCAATAACCATTGCACCCGCTTGCGCTAATGTATCAGCAATGGCTGCACCTATGCCACGTGATGCACCCGTTACTAATGCGATTTTGCCATTAAGAGAAAATGTCGTCATGTGAATTATCCTTGTGTAAAACGCGAAAAAATTAATTATATGCCATTTACTAAAATATGGCAGAATGTTCATATCTTAATCAAAGGAAAAATTAATTATGATTACCATTAATACTTTACGCCAGATGAAAATCAATAAAGAAAAAATTGCCATGCTCACTTGCTATGATGCCAGTTTTGCCACATTGATGAATCGTGCAGGCGTGGATCTTTTATTAATTGGCGACTCTTTGGGCATGACAATACAAGGAAAATCTTCTACTTTACCTGTTACACTAGAAGAAATGTGTTATCACACCGCAGCGGTAGCACGAGGCAATACGAATGCTATGATAGTGGCAGATTTACCATTTGGTAGCTACCAACAAAGTAAAGAACAAGCATTTGCCTCTTCAGCGCAATTAATGGCAGCTGGCGCACATATGGTCAAACTAGAAGGCGGAGCCATTATGGCAGAAACCACTCAATTTTTACAAGAACGCGCCATTCCTGTGTGCGCACATATTGGTTTAACCCCACAATATGTCAATGTATTTGGTGGCTATAAAGTGCAAGGACGGGGAGATGCGGCAGAAGCGGTGTATCAAGATGCCAAAGCACACGAAAGCGCAGGAGCAGCGATGATTTTGATGGAATGCGTTCCCAATAGCTTGGCAAAAAAAATTACACAAAATGTGGCTTGCCCCACTATAGGCATTGGCGCGGGCGTAGACACCGATGGACAAGTTTTGGTTATGCATGATATGTTGGGGGTCTTTAACGGCAAAACCGCCAAATTTGTAAAAAACTTTATGCAAGGACAACACAGCATACAAGATGCCGTAGCCAGTTATGTACAAGCAGTAAAAACACAAACCTTTCCCAGCGCAGAATACACTTTTAGCGAATAAAATATGAATCACGTTTTTGTTATTCAAGCCCGCGATTTGGCGCAACGCCATTTACCCAATACTTACGCATGGC
>CAKARD010000115.1 GCA_916720425.1 uncultured Kingella sp.
TTAGTGGAAAACAATGGTGAGATTTATCTAAAAGAACGTCAAACTACTGATAAGCGTTTACCTATAGACAATATTTCCAATTCAAATCCGCAAAATATCAGCAACACCGCACCTTTAACTGATGATGATGGGGAAACCTTGCAAGCCATACCACCTGCACGCACGGCAACACCGAAATCCAATCGCGCTGATAAAGCTGATGATAATGCCATTAACGATTTGTTCTAAATTTTATCTATATAGACATTGTGCCGCATATCATAACTATATTAGCCTTATGATAAAAAATATCAATCATAATAAATATCGTATGATATGCAGTGCAATTGGGACATTGTAAACTTCAATATAGGCTATTAATTAAAATGGATTTACCGTGCTAATTACGTTAAAAAATCAAAACTCAATCTATGAAATCTATGATTTATAATGTAATAAAAAACCACCCAGTACATTACTGGGTGGTTTTTCTTTTTGGTGCCCAAAAGAAGACTCGAACTTCCACATCCTTGCAGATACTAGTACCTGAAACTAGCGCGTCTACCAATTCCGCCATCTGGGCATTAATATTAATGTATAATATGTTAATTATATTAACAAATACAAAGGATTGTCAATCATGTCAAAGAAAGAAGACAATAATTCATTGAAATTAAGAAATAAAGATCCTTTTTTAGCTCGTGAAAAACAAAAATATGCTCGCCCTTTACCTAGCCGAGAATGGATTATCACTTTATTGGAAAAAGCAGGTGTGCCTCAAAAAATCGCTTCATTAGCCAAACAATTATCGATTCAAAAAGATGAACAACTGTTTTTTGAACGGCGCATTAAAGCGATGGCGCGCGATGGTCAAGTATTGATTAATCGGCGTAATTTTGTGTGCGTTGCCGAAAAACTCTCCCTCATAAAATGTCGTATAGAAGCTCATAAAGATGGTTTTGGCTTTGCCATTCCACTTGCAACACATCAAGAAGGCGATTTAGTTTTGCATGAAAAACAAATGCGCAATGTAATGCATGGTGATATTGTTACCATACAACCATTGGGTTTGGATAAACGCCAACGTCGCGAAGGTAAGGTTGTAGATATTATTGAACGAGCACACAAACAAGTGGTGGGTCGCTTTTATTTAGAACGGGGCGTGGCAGTTTTAGAACCTGAGGATCGACGTTTATACCAAAGCATTATTTTAGAACCCGATAGCGTGTCAGCTTTGTCTCCAAAATCGGGGCAAGTAGTCGTGGCTGAAATTGAAAGTTACCCCGAAAATCATCGTCCAGCTGTGGCAAAATTATTGGAAATTTTGGGTAACTATGCCGATAGCGGTATGGAAATTGAAATTGCCTTACGTAAACATGATTTACCCCATGAATTTAGCACCACTTGTCTTGCTGATGCCAAAAAAATCCCCAATACGGTCTTATCCAAAGAGTACAAAAATCGTGTAGATCTGCGTGATTTACCCTTAGTTACAATAGATGGGGAATATTCACGTGATTTTGATGATGCGGTTTATGCGGAAAAAATTGGGCGTAATTATCGTTTGATTGTTGCTATTGCTGATGTTAGCCATTATGTTCAACCCAATGATGCGATAGATCAAGATGCCTTGCAACGCGCCACCAGCGTTTATTTTCCACGTCGTGTTATTCCTATGTTGCCTGAAAATTTATCTAATGGCATTTGTTCGCTTAACCCGAATGTAGAACGCTTATGTATGGTGTGCGATATGATGATTACTTATGCTGGCAATGTAAAATCATATCAATTTTATCCAGCAGTAATGAAATCTCATGCACGTTTAACCTATACGCAAGTATGGGATTGGTTAAAATATGATGCCCCCAATCCACATCAAAAAAATTTAAATACCTTATATAAGCTCTTTAAAATTTTACAGAAAAAACGTCATAAACGTGGTGCAATGGAATTTGATACCATTGAAACACAAATGATTTTTGACGATAACGGTAAAATAGAACGCATAGAACCTGTTGTTCGCAATGATGCTCATCGATTGATTGAAGAATGCATGTTGGTAGCCAATGTATGTGCCGCAGAGTTTCTACTCCAACACCAGCAAAATGCGCTGTATCGCAACCACGCAGGCCCTACACCCGAAAAATTGGCCACTTTACGTGAACAACTGAGCTTGCTAGGCTTGCATTTAGGGGGGGGTAATAAACCCACACCCAAGCATTATGGTGAATTGGCAGAGCAAATTATATCACGCCCCGATCATGAATTGCTGCAATCCATGTTATTACGGTCTATGCAACAAGCAATTTATGAAACTGATAATAAAGGACATTTTGGTTTAGCGTATGATTGTTACACACATTTTACCTCTCCCATTCGCCGCTATCCCGATTTGGTCGTACACCGCGCCATTAAAGCAATATTGTCAGGAAAAGATTACCAAGTCAATGACTGGAAAAACTTGGGTATACACTGCTCATTATGCGAACGTCGCGCTGATGAAGCTGGCCGTGATGTAGAAAATTGGCTTAAAACCTATTTTATGCGTGATAAAGTGGGGGAAATTTTTACGGGCAAAATTTCTAGCATTAGTCATTTTGGAATTTTTGTGACACTAGATGATATTTATATTGATGGATTGGTGCACATAAGTGATTTGGGAGAGGATTATTTTAATTATCGCGCTGATTTATTGGCAATGATAGGTGAAAAAAGTGGCGTGCGCTTTAATATGGGTGATAGCGTACGTGTACAAGTGGTTCGCGCTGATTTAGATACTTGTCGCATTGATTTAATTCTAGTTACATCACCATCGAAAGTAAAAAAAACTAAAACCAGTAAAAAACGCGTCAAAATTGTACCAAAAAAGAAATAGTATCATGAATAAATTAAATATTTATATTCGTCTTATGCGTATTAATAAACCCATTGGGACACTACTATTACTCTATCCCACTTTATGGGCAGTATGGCTAGCAGCACATGGTACCCCCACATTGGCTACAGTTTTAGCATTTAGTTTAGGTACATTTTTCATGCGTAGTGCAGGATGTGTTGTCAATGATTGGGCAGATCGTGATTTTGATGGTCATGTCGAACGTACACAACATCGTCCTTTTGCCACAGGTGAAGTGAGTACTCAAGAGGCCAAACGACTCATTGTGGTTTTGTGCGCCTTGTCTGCATTGTGTTTAATCCCTTTTTCTTGGCAAACTTGGGTAATGGCATTACCTGCATTATTTTTAGCCTTCACTTATCCTTTTATGAAACGCTTTTTTCCTATACCACAACTGTATTTAGGTTTAGCATTTTCGTTTGGCATTCCCATGGCCTTTGTTGCGATACAAGAAGAGGTTCCTCTTTTAGCATGGGCGTTATTTGCAGGTAATGTCTTTTGGACACTCGCTTATGATACCCTATATGCCATGGCAGACAAACCTGATGATCTTAAAATTGGCATTAAAACCAGTGCTATTACATTTGGTCGATATGATGCAGAGATGGCTTTATTATGCCATGTTATTTTTGACTTGATTATGCTAGGAATAGGATTAAATATAGAAGCCAGTTGGGTTTTTTACGTTGCGTGGTTTTGGGTTCTTTATGAACAAATCCAACAATACCGACATGTTATGACACGTGATAGGCAACAGTGTTTGGCTATGTTTTTGGCAAACAATAAAATTGGCATCATTTGGTTGGTCGCCATCATGGCTAATAGCGCGTTTTACTATTAGATAGGCATCTTATATAGGGGGCTTATTCAAAAGTTAACCATGACTACGCTTAATTTTAAAAGAGCCCAGCCTTTACGAGCTTCTCAGTTTACTATTTCAATCCCAGCTACTTTTTTATGCCCACAACCAAACCTGTTTTAAGTTGTTTGGCTGTGTGGCACGATAGATGAAATCATTTATCATTTTCTTAGAATTTGATTTGCGGTCTACCTTTTTATATCAACATCTTGTGTGAGAAACCATTTAAAAAACTGGCTCCGTTTCCAGTGGTTAAAAACAAATATCACGACAAACTGATTTGTTTAATATTCTGATATTTCTATCCATTGCTCTCACTATACATCATGATTTCTTCCAATAACAAAATCAGACACAATAAAATTTTACATTTCATGCAATAAAACAACAAAATTTTAGTTGGTTATCTTATAATTTGTAATTACGTTACAATCAATTAAATTCAAAAGCTTAGTTCATTTATTTGATTTTTTTATGTAAAACCACTAGCATAAAATAGATAAATCATGTAAATTTTGCTATAAGGATAG
>CAKARD010000116.1 GCA_916720425.1 uncultured Kingella sp.
TCCTGATAAGCTTTTTTATTTAGATTGATGATATTTACATTAGTGCTAATGCATTTAGGCATTTATTACGCATACCATTTTGTGGCGTGATAGTTTGTTGTGGCAATATCAACGTATAAAGTGCGCCTATATGTTCAGCTTGTAGTACACGATAGGTAAGTAAGCCAGCAAGCTTATCAGGTGGCGTGCTTAATGGATAATCTTCATAAGAAATTACTTCGTTATGCAATATAGACTGTGGTTCATCAAACATTTTATCCATCAGCTCACCCCGTTTGGCATAGACTTTCCAAGAAATGTGTTGCAAGCTTGTACCTTCTATATGAGGTTTCAAAAAAGCAATATCTTCGCCATAGCTGCTTGCTTGTTGCGCAGCTTGTTCAGGATCATATAAGCCAGATTGACCAAAATTTTCGTGTGCCAATGGTGCAGCAAATGCCACCGCCTCAGGCAACCATTCCACTTGTGCTTGGGCGTGAAATAAACCAAACGGCGCAGAGCTGGCCAACATCAAAATTAATGGACGTGGAAAATATCCTCGCTGCTCTATTGGAACAAACCATGTAGTTTCTGCCATGCCCACCACATCAGCACCTTGCCATACCGATTCTTCATTCCCTTCATCATTAAAATGGCTTGCACTCCGCCACCAAAATAAACGAATACGGTGTTTTTGCGCACTTGACCATTGCAATTTTACTTGCGCTTTTTGCCCTGCAAACACTTCATTATCAAACGTAATCTTGATATGTAAACCCAAAAGTTGTCGCCATGTCATTAAAAATGCAATGAAAATAAATCCCCAAACCCAAAAACAAATCGCATAAGCAATATTGACTTGATAATTCGCTGCTGCAACCCAAATGGCAAAACTTAATAACAACATCATATTAAACAAACGTGTGGGACGTACACGAATATGTTGCCCCATTAATGCACCTTCGCTGGCTATTTCTAACACTGATTCATGCTTAAATGGCAACATGTTCCAAGATTTCCTCTAAAACAATATGACTATTTTGCTGTTGCAAAGATTGCAAGCGATGGTTACCCACTGACACCCATATGGCTTTAACATCTTCAGGCAACACATAATTTCGTCCTTCCAAATACGCCCAAGCTTTAGCAGCATTTACAACAGCCAAGCCTGCACGTGGACTTAATCCTAAAGCAAATACCCCCGCACGACGGGTCGCAGTCACCAAGCGATACACATATTCCGCTACCGCTTCAGACACTATGACTTCTTGCACTTCTGCCTGCCACTGGCTTAATTTTTCTGCATGGGCTATGGCTTGAATATTGGACAATAATTTTCGTCTATCACCCTTTTGATACAATATTTTTTCAGCTTGCTCCACAGGATAGCCCATGCTCAAGCGCATCATAAAACGATCTAACTGACTCTCTGGCAAAGGAAACGTACCCAGCTGTTCGGAAGGATTTTGTGTGGCAATCACCAAAAAAGGCTTGGGTAAACGATAGGTTTTGCCATCTACCGATACTTGCCGCTCTTCCATGGCTTCTAACAATGCAGATTGCACTTTGGGTGAGGCGCGATTAATCTCATCTGCTAATACAAATTGATTAAACACAGGTCCTGGATGAAACTTAAAACTGGCATCATTAGGCACAAATACATTTACCCCCAACAAATCTGCTGGAAGCATATCATTAGTAAATTGCACACGTTGATAACGCAAGCCCAACACCGTTGCTAAAGCAGTAGCCAATGTGGTTTTCCCTACGCCTGGAACATCTTCTAGCAACACATGTCCTCCAGCCAAAATACATGCTATCAGTTGTTTTAACACATTTTGTTTACCCAAAATAATGGTATTGAGCTGTTTCAAAATGGGATCAAAAATAGGGTTACTCATCATTTATTCTCTTAATCTATAGAAATATATTGCACAGCTAAAATAATAATTTCTTCACGCCCATCTGGAGTATTTAGCCACACGCTATCCCCTTCTTTTGCCTTAATCAAAGCTCGTGCTAAAGGGGACTTCCACGAAATTTTATTTTTTGTGGTATCAATTTCATCCTCACCCACAATACGTACGGTTTGTTCAGCACCATCACCACGTTCCAAAGTAACTGTTGCGGCAAAAAAGATTTGATCGGTTGCTTCACGCGTTTCGGGATTAACCACAACGGCATTTTCCAAACGCTTAGTTAAAAAACGAATACGACGATCAATTTCACGCATGCGACGTTTACCATACAAATAATCGCCATTTTCACTGCGATCACCATTGGAAGCTGCCCAGTTTACCACTTGCACAATATGAGGGCGTTCTTTATTAACCAATTGATACAATTCATTTTGTAGGGCAAAGTGCCCTGATGGAGTGAGATAGTTTTTTTGTTCAGACATAATATATAAGGCTAAAAACATGCATTTTAGCAAAATTTTACCGTTTACGCGTGATACGCAAACGGTAGGCAACGCCAAATATCATGATTTACTTTAAATCCGCATCAACTTTAAGCCAAAATTTTTTCAATGACTTCACGTGTATCTTTTGATAGCGTTTTTTCCGTTAAAGAAATCAGAGTTTGACGCATTAATGCTTGACGACGCGATTCCAAACGAGGTAATAAATTAAACAAACGCGCCAAACTTGCTGCCACTTGCGGATTAAAAGTATCAATTTTCGCAATATGCTCCGCCACAAAAGCATAGCCCGATCCATCCTTAGCATGAAAATGTGGGATATTACGCGCAAAACCTCCAATTAAAGCACGAACTTTATTGGGATTTTGCAATGAAAATTGGGGGTGAGATAAAGCTTGGCGCACCTGTTGCAAAGTATCATGACGATGACTAGAAGCAATTGCACCAAAATATTTGTCCATCACCAAATCGTATTGAGCAAACTTATGAGCAAATTTACTTAATAATTCATTACGCAAAGGGCTTGGATTATGATTAATAGTGCTAATTAACCCCCATTCATGGGTCATATTTTTTCGTGCAATATCATCATATTGAGCATACACTTGTTCTATCACACCCACCTCATCAAAACGATGTATTAAAGCAAAGCAAGCATATTGTAATGCACGTAAACCTGCATCATGAGCATTATACTCATAAAAAGTCAGGGTTTTGCCTCGCTTGGTCGCATCTTCTTGCTCACGAGCATTTAAAGCACAAATCAACAAATTATCATGCAATGCGTGTGCGATATCATCCAATAATGCTGTGCGTGCCATACTGATACGTACAGGATCTAAATTTTGGCGATTTCCCCATAATTCAGCTTCAGCAGGGATGTGTAATAGTTGCGCTTTAAATTCTGCATCAAAAGGCGCACGTAACACATTTTTCAATGCGTGTAACAAAGAATCATGCTTAGGCAATACTTCACCTTGCGCCAATGCCATTTCATTTGCCCAAATGGCACGACGATACAGTGTCTGCCCAGCTTCCCATGCACAGAATGCATCATCATCATGAGCCAACAATAAAGCCAAATCTTCATCAGAATAATCATATTGCAACAATACTGGCGCAGAAAAACCACGTAATAACGAAGGAATAATATCTTGTGGAGATATATGATAAAAAGCTACGGTTTGCTCTGATTGATTTAGTGTGATAACGGCTTCATCTTGCATTTTCCCCAATGGCTCAAGGGCAAACGCGATTTTCTCTCCTTGATGATTATATAACGCCAAAGCCAAAGGTAACATCATCGCTTGTTTATCTTTGCCCAATCGATCAGGCGTATCAGGCAAACTTTGTTGAATATGCAAATAATATACGCCATCACACCAATCAGCTTGAACAGACAAAGTAGGCGTACCCGCCTGACTATACCATAATGCAAATTGATCCAAATTAATTTGATTGGCATCAGCCATAGCAGCAAGAAAATCATCACACGTTACCGCTTGCCCATCATGGCGTTCAAAATACAGTTTCATACCTTTTTGAAAACCTTCTTCGCCCAAAAAGCTATGATACATTCGAACCACTTCCGCGCCTTTTTCATACACCGTCATGGTATAAAAATTATTCATTTCCACATAACTATCGGGACGCACAGGATGTGCCATAGGACTGGCATCTTCAGCAAATTGATAGGTACGCAAACGGCTTACGTTTTCAATACGGCGTACAGCACGGCTGGATTGATCAGCTGAAAACTCTTGATCGCGAAATACTGTTAAGCCTTCTTTTAACGATAGTTGAAACCAATCACGACATGTTACGCGATTTCCCGTCCAATTATGGA
>CAKARD010000117.1 GCA_916720425.1 uncultured Kingella sp.
TCAAGGCTTGTCGATTAAATTTACGTAATCAAAGTAATGAGATTGAAAAAATATTACAAAATCAGTAGAATTATTTTTAAATCTTTTTTAAAGGCTAAATTTATGGCACGTATTACTGTTGAGGATTGTCTTCCACAAATCCCTAATCACTTTGATTTAACTTTGGCAGCTGCTCGTCGCGCTCGTCAGCTAGAAAATGATGCACAACCATTAGTAGAGGATATTCGCCAAAATAAACCTACGGTAATAGCCTTGCGCGAAATTGCTGCAGGTCAAATTGGATTGGATATTTTGACGCGTCAAAAATAATACAAAGATAAAGATATAAAATTAGGGGGGAGTTTGAGCGTGTCTCAAATCCCCTATTTTTTCACTGTACTTAATAGCTTTGTTTAATTTAAATCCTATTTGTAATTGTTTTTCCTAGTAAGGAAACCGTAAAATGTATATACCCACTCCCAAAGCGCCATACGATTCTTTAACAGCAAACCTACGTGATAAATTGTTTCAGCAAGCGCAATATTTGACTGAAGGTGAATTAGAATTACTAGAAAAAGCATGTTCTTATGCATTTTTTGCACACGATGGCCAAAAGCGTAAAAGTGGTGAACCTTATATTACGCACCCTGTTTCAGTTGCAACGAAATTAGCCCAATGGGAAATGGATAGCCAAACATTGTGCGCGGGTTTAATGCATGATGTATTAGAAGATACTTCTGTAACTAAGCATGAGATGATAACATTATTTGGTCAATTGATAACGGATATCGTTGATGGTGTATCTAAATTAGAAAAATTAAAATACAACAGTAAACAAGAGCAACAGGCCGATAATTTGCGTAAATTGATATCGGCAGTAACTAAGGATCAACGGGTGATTATTGTTAAGCTTGCTGACCGTTTACATAATATGCAAACATTAGGGGCCAAAGGATCGAGCAGTCGACATCGTATTGCTACTGAAACGTTGGAAATTTATGCACCGATTGCAAATCGCTTGGGCTTTCATGAGATATACCGTCAGTTGCAAGATTTATCGTTTAAGGCATTGCATCCTAATCGTTATACCGTATTACAGCATGCAATGGAGAATTTTAAACACCAATACCAAGCTTCAATAGATGATGTGTTAGAAAAAATGAAACAGCGTTTATCTAACGCTAATATTGAAGCACTGGTGTTGGGGCGTGAAAAAAATCTGTATAACATCTATCAAAAAATGATCTCAAAACATATCAAATTTAAAGATGTACAAGATTTGTATGGTTTTCGTGTGATTGTGAATAGTCAAGAACAGTGTTATTTAACTTTAGGTGTATTGCACGCGCTTTATCAACCCAAGCCAGGACGAATCAAAGATTATATTGCGATTCCCAAATCTAATGGTTATCAATCACTGCATACCACGCTTAATGGTCCTCATGGTTTGCCTATAGAGGTGCAAATTCGTACCCAACAAATGCATCAACAAGCAGAAGTTAGAGTGGCGACGAGTCATGATAGTGTGAATGCTTGGATACAAGATATTTTGTATTTGGAAAAAAATAGTAGTAATCCATTTGAATTTGCAGACGATTTGAAATCAAGTTTGCTTCCCAAAGAGATTTATGTGACTACGCCTAATAGTAAAACCATTACTTTGCCCTATGGCGCAACACCAATTGATTTTGCATATGCTATACACACTGATGTGGGTAATCATTGCCAAAGTGCTAGGGTTAACCAAAATTTGGTACCGCTTGATACTTTATTAAAAACGGGTGATCGGGTAGAAATCATTACTGTTGATCAAGCGCATCCTATGCCCATTTGGCTAGAGTCAGTGAAATCTAGCCGTGCACGCAGTGCTATTCGTGCTTATCTAAAAAATCATAATCAAGCTCAGGTTGTTGATTTGGGTCGATATCTGTTGACGGAGGCTTTAAGTAGTTTGTTGCCTCAAAAAGTTATCCAGTCTGATACTTTATACGAAAAATATTTGAAGCAATTGAGGGAAAATAAACAACAAAAATTAGGTGAGCATGCACAAGAATGGTCTAATGATGACTTGTTTAATGAAATTCTCAATGAGGTGGGTATGGGATACATTAAGCCTATTGAGGTGGCTATGAAAATGGCTGAGTTAGCAGGACATTACTTTAATAGCGAAATTAAGCTTAAACCTATTGTGATTAATGGTCAAAAGAATTTATCCATGCATTTGGCAGATTGCTGTTTGCCTGTAGCTGGAGATAAAGTGAGTGCTTTGATTATGTCTAATGGTGGTTTGGCGATTCATCGTGATAATTGTGCGGTATTGCTTAAAGCGAGTAAACAGATATTGGATGCAAAATGGGCTGAGAGAAGCGAACCAAAATATTATAAAACCCATATTAAGGTCAAAGCAGAAGATGCACAAGGTTTATTGGCAGAAGTAAGCTCGGTTATTTCAAAAACAGGTGCGGATATTACAGCAGTCATTATGCCGGATACTCATCTTGATAAAGAAGGAGAGGCGTTATTATGCTTTGATATTTTAGTGCATGATATTGAGCATTTACAGCAAATTATCACTGCTTTAGAACATATCCCACGTGTACGTACAGTGCAACGGGTGTAAGTTTATGTCGTTAAATATTATTAAAGGATACATTCAGCAAAAACAGTATGCTAAAGCACAAATGCTTGCGTTGGATAGGGCTAATAAAGAACCGAGCAATACGGAAATTTGGGAGTGTGTGATAGAAGCATCTTTTTATTTGCATGATGCGTTGGCCATGCAACGTGCTGCGCAAGCATTGCTGCAATATAACCCAAACAATGCTTATGCTTATTATGCTCAAGCGATATCACTGGATATACAAGGTCATCATGCCGATGCATTGCCCTATTTTTATCAGGCATATCAAATAGAACCACGTGAGGCATTTTTGCTGGGCTTGTTGTGTGTGCAAGCCAAGCTGGCAACTTTACCCGAGCATTTGTGGGGAATCATGCGTAGTTATGATGCATTTTTATTGCAAAAACCTCATCAATCCAATGCTTATTTTAATCGTTCGGTATTGGCAGAAGATTTGGGGTTGTATCAGTTAGCAATAAGAGATTTAGAACAAACCATTGCGTTAAATGAAAATAATCATTTGCCTATTAATGCGCGTGTTCATTTGGGTATAAATAAATTGCGTTTAGGAGAATATGCTGAGGGTTGGGCGTATTTTGAACAACGTTGGCATGGGCGATTTTCTATGTCTAATATTCCTAATTGGTCATTGCCGCGTTGGGAAGGACAAGAAATTGGCCATGCGCCGCTGTTGGTTTGTTGCGAGCAGGGCTTTGGCGATAATATTCAGTTTGTGCGCTATGCGGTGGCTGCAAAACAATGTGGTTATCATGTGATTGTGTTGAACTATCTTGATTTACAAGATATCCTGACACCGTGGTTAGCGCAATATCAAATAGAAACCTATCCTAGTTTGCCCAATATGCAAGTGAAGGGTGAAGGCTATTATGTATCTATGATGAGTTTGCCACATTATCTTGCAAAATATATTGGCAGTGAGCCTTTGCCTTTACCCAGTGCTATTTGTGTACCTAAAAATTTATCTGAAATTTGGCAAAACCGTTTATTTAAAGGCCAGAAAAAGCAAGCAAAAATTGGTTTGGTATGGGCGGGTTCAGCAAAACACAGTCGCAATCGTTATCGTAGTATTTCAATGAATCAGCTTGCGTCTATTTTAACATTGAATGCTGAATTTCATTGTTTGCAAAAAGAAGTTAGCATGGAAGATCAAGCAATGGCACGACAGTATGATAATTTGTTTTTATGGCATGAACAGATACAGACATTTAGTGATACAGCAGCATTAGTAGAACAGATGGATTTGGTCATTAGTGTGGATACTTCGGTAGCGCATTTGGCGGGTGCAATGGCAAAATCAGTGTGGACTTTGTTAGCGTTTAACCCTGATTTTCGTTGGTTATTGCATCGTACAGATACGCCATGGTATCCAAACATGCGTTTGTTTCGCCAAGAGCCAGATTTTAATTGGCAACATACTATTGAGCAGTTACAACAAGCTTTGGCACGCTATTTAATGGAACACCATACCTAACTAAATTCAGATACCAAAGTATGTTTTATCCGAATGCGCCGTAAAACTTCGCCGTTTACGGCGGAGATATTAGGCACTGACTGCGAAGCAGTCCTAAAAACGTTGAATTTCAGTCAGGCGTATTTTGCTGC
>CAKARD010000118.1 GCA_916720425.1 uncultured Kingella sp.
AGAAAGGAAATTGCTATGAAAGCAATGGTCTATTATGGTGCGAGCGATATTCGCTTTGAGCAACACGACAAGCCCCAAATTTTAGAACCTACTGATGCGGTAGTACGCTTGACTAAAACCACAATTTGCGGTACAGATTTGGGCATTTGGAAGGGTAAAAACCCTGAAATTGACGCAGGTCGTATTTTGGGTCACGAAGGTATCGGTATTGTGGAAGAAGTGGGCAGCGCAGTCAAAAATATCAAAAAGGGTGACAAAGTAATTATTTCTTGCGTATCCAAATGTTGTACTTGCGATAACTGTAAAATACAATTGTATTCTCATTGTCGCAACGGTGGTTGGATTTTGGGTTATATGATTGATGGGACACAAGCGGAATATGTACGCACGCCTTATGCCGATAATAGCTTGATTCTTCTGCCTGATAATGTCAATGAAGAAGTTGCACTATTGCTCTCCGATGCCCTGCCTACTGCACATGAAATTGGTGTGCAATATGCTCACGTGAAACCTGGTGATACCGTATTTATTGCTGGTGCAGGTCCTGTAGGCATGTCTGCCTTATTGACTGCACAATTATATAGTCCATCGGTATTAATTATGTGCGATATGGATGAGAACCGCTTAAAATTAGCAAAAGAACTGGGTGCCACTCATACCATTAACCCCGCTTCGGGCAACATCACCAAACAAGTACAAGATATTGTGGGTCAAGATGGTGTAGATGTTGCAATTGAAGCCGTGGGCTTACCCGCCACTTGGGATATGTGTCAAGACATTGTAAAACCAGGTGGCAGCATTGCTGTTGTTGGCGTACACGGGAAACCTGTTGATTTTAAACTAGAAAAATTATGGATTAAAAATCTGAAAATTTCTACAGGTTTAGTCAATGCCAACACCACTGAAATGCTGATGAAAGCGATTTCATCTAGTAACGTGGATTACACCAAAATGCTGACACACCATTTTAAATTCAGCGAGTTGGAAAAGGCTTACGATGTATTTAAACACGCTGCTGAAAATCAAGCCATGAAGGTTGTGATTGATTTTGAATAATGAACCTTCACTGCTAAATTTCGGGCAACTGAGTATAAGCTTAGTTGCCCGAATGTTCGTTAAGTCATACAATGACTGGTACTTTATGGCGTGATGTGCAAATAATTCACATTCATAGCCTAAATAAATCGTTTAATTTTAAGGAGAAAATACCATGTCTTTTGCATTTTTCTTTCCAGGCCAAGGTTCACAGAGCCTACATATGATGGATGGTTTTGTAGACAATGCGATTGTACGCGACACTTTTGTGGAAGCTTCAGACATCCTCAAACAAGATTTATGGGCAATGATCAATGGAGAGGATAGCGATATTATCGGTCAAACTATTCACACCCAACCTTTAATGTTAACAGCAGGTGTAGCAACCTATCGTGCCTATTTAGATATGGGTGGACGAGTGCCTCAAGTGGTTGCCGGACACAGCTTGGGGGAATACACTGCATTAGTCATAGCAGAAAGTTTAACTTTTGAACAAGCCGTAAAACTGGTACGCTTACGTGCCGAATTAATGCAAAATGCCGTACCACAAGGTCAAGGTGCTATGGCAGCTATTTTAGGCTTAGAAGATAATGTTGTACGTCAAATTTGCACCAATGCAGAACAAGGTCAAGTTTGTGAAGCCGTTAATTTTAATTCTATTGGACAAGTGGTGATCGCAGGAAATACCTCTGCAGTAGAACGTGCCATGAATCTTGCCAAAGAAGCTGGCGCAAAACGTGCGTTGCTTTTGCCTGTCTCAGTACCTTCTCATTGTCGCTTAATGAAACCCGCCGCAGAGCAACTGGCACAAGCTTTACAAGAAGCAGAAATTTACGCTCCCATGATACGTGTGATTCATAATGTAGATATTGCCAGCCACCACAATCCTGATGCCATACGCCACGCACTCAAAGAGCAGCTCTATCGTCCTGTATTGTGGACACAAACTGTGCAAAAATTAGCAAACGAAGGCTTCATTCAGTCTGCCGAATGTGGTCCTGGTAAAGTTTTAGCAGGCTTAGCAAAACGCATAGATAAACAAATGCAATGCACCGCGCTTGTATCCAGCGATAGCTTAGCACAGTTCATTGAATCAATTTCTTAAAAAAAGGTAAACCATCATGCAAAATCCGTTAGCCATCAGTCTTAACCGTTTACACATAGGAGGTGGTATGGAAAGCTATACTTTGGATTTAATAACTTATCTATCCAACCAATATGCCATTACGGTTTATGCTAACCGCTTTGATGATAGTTTACCCCAAATGGTACATATTACCCCTCACATTATTTCACAAAAATGGATTCCCAAGAAATTACGCCCAATTGTATTTTCTTGGCAACTCAATCGCATACGCTCGCCTAATATCCCTTTGATTGCGTGTAATCGTAGCGAAAATGCGACCGTTTTTATTTGTGGTGGCACACATCAAGGACATCTAAACAGCCAAAACAAAACACCCAATCCACTAGATAAACTCACATTATATCGCGAAAAAAATTGCTATCGCACCGCAAAAATCATCATGGCTCATTCGCATTTAATTGCCCAAGAATTGCAACAACTCTATGATGTCCCCCCAGATAAAATTGTAACCCTGCATCCCCCTGTCGATCAAACTCGTTTTTATCATGATTCTTCGGACAACGCTAACATACGAGCGAAATATGGTTTTAAAGATAATGAGATTATCTTTCTCTTTCCCAGCACAGGGCATACACGCAAAGGTTTACCTTTATTGGCTAAATTTTTTGCGCACACTGATTTGCCAATCAAACTGGCTGTAGCAGGCAACCCACTGCCCTACGCAATGAAAAATGTGATTGAACTGGGAAAAATTCGCGATATGCCCAATCTGTATCGTGCTGCCGACTATACAATTATGGCTTCCATTTATGAACCATTTGGCTTAATTGGCGTGGAAAGTGTGTTATGTGGTACGCGCGTATTATTGGCGAATAATATGGGCTGTTGTGAAGTACTCACTCAAGATGATGCCGGTTGGTTTTTTAACCGAGACAGCCAAGCTAGCTTAACTCATGCTATACAACAAGCAGTATTATTAGCACAAAAAGGCGAACATAAAATAAACAAAATTAATAATGCATTATGTTACAACCCAAGCATGGAATATCATATTCAGAAACTGGAGCAAATGTTAATATGAACAAACCATGCATTATTTTAGGCATGCCAAAAGTAGCAGGATTAGATGATCTCATTCGAGAAGCGCTCATTCACGCAGGTTATCATGTTATCAGCTTAGCACACACTAAAGCCAAGTACCCTAACCTGGCGGCGCGACTGTATGCACACTGGTGTAAATTTTTGGGCGAGACTGAAACCACAAAATATCTTAAAGGAAAAAGTTATATTCAGTTTTTGCAAGACAAACTACACCAAAAAATGGCAGATTATGCCTTATTTATTAGTGGCGATATTTATAGCCCAGAAGTCTTAGATTTTGTCCGTCAACACAGTAAAAATGGAAGTGTCAATTATCAATTTGATGGCTTAAACCGCTTTATAGCGATTCAATCACGTATTCAACACTTTGATCGTTTTTATGCCTTTGATCCTGTAGATGTAAAAAAATACCACGTTAATTTTGCAACAAATTTTTATTTTGACCATTTACCCATTATACCCAATAGCGAGCACAATCAGAATATTTACTTTTTCGGCTCACATCAAGATAGCCGTGCACATGAAATTATCCAATTTACCCGTAGCATGAATCAATTAGGTTATACTAGTGATATACGTGTGGTGTGCAAAAATAAAAAACAACGTCTTATTTATGCACACAGCCCTGTTTCTACAGTATCACAAGGCATCAGTTTTCGAGAAAACATCTATAATGCACAAAAAGCACGAATATTGGCAGATTTTGTAACCAGCGAACATATAGGCTTATCTTTTCGCGTATTTGAAGCTTTAGCTTATCAAAAAAAACTCATTACTTCCAACCCAGCCGTGCGTGATTATGATTTTTATCACCCAGATAATATTTTCATTTGGAGTAACAATCCTGATAAAATAACAGATTGGATTGATCGTCCTTATCAAATCATAGATCAAACCATACAACAAAAAT
>CAKARD010000119.1 GCA_916720425.1 uncultured Kingella sp.
TTCGCACGGCAGTAAAAAAAGTATTAAAAGCGGTAGAGGCAGGGGATAAAGCTGCAGCTCAAGAAACTTTCCGTCAATCTACTAAAATTATTGACCGTATTGCAGATAAAGGTGTATTTCACAAGAACAAGGCTGCCCGTCATAAAAGTCGATTGTCTGCTAAAGTTAAAGCAATGGCATAGTTTTAATATAATAAAAAACCCATTTCATGAAGTTTCATAAATGGGTTTTTTATTTGAGTATCTCTATATAAAATAGTATTATTACGATATTTAGTCTCTAAATTATATGGGTTATCTTATGGGTATAGGAAATAAGAATCTATTGATTGCTATTGGTACTGCATTGGTTTTGTCTGCGTGTGGTAGTTATGGTCCAGTAAATAATGCTCCTGTCGTGTCTGGTACGAATACTTCAGGTGGCGCAATAAATACCAATAATGGTTATGGCTATAATAATGGAACGATAACTACACCTAATGGTACGTATAGTAATGGCGCAATAAATACCAATAATGGCTATGGTTATAATAATGGAACGATAACTACACCTAATGGTACATATAATAGTGATTCAGGTACTTATGTTCATACGCCATATGCCAATACTAATGTACAAACGGAAGAGCAAAATACACTTAATAATAATCCTTACACGCAAAATAATGCGTCTTCTGTATATGATAACAACGTACCTTATACTCCTAATACCTCCTACACTAAAAATAGTGTAAATAGTGGAACTTATCGTCCTAGCCAAGGTAATTATTCTCCTGTTAATACCAATGCTACTTATCATCGGGTTGTGCTTGGTGATACAGTATTTAATATTTCAAAACGTTATAATATTAGCCAAGATAATTTGCGTGAGTGGAATAATCTATCAGGTAACAATATCTATATTGGACAAAATCTTCGCGTAAAATCATCGGCTCATACCGCTGCTGCTTCGGTTTCATCAAAAGGTGCTTCAGGCGTGAAAACGCATCGTGTGGTCAAAGGTGATACACTTTATAATATCGCTAAACGTTATGGGGTAACGCAGCAACAAATCCGTAAATGGAATAATTTACCCAATGATAATGTACCATTGGGTGGGGTATTACGCGTAAGTAGTGCGATGTCAACTCATTATGTAGCACCATCAGTATCCAATCAAGCCGTCGTTTCTAATAATGAATCGCTCACTAAGGCATCTCAAAATATGGCACCACCAACATCGCAAACCGTGATTAGAACCGTGGCATCCATTCAGTGGCAAACGCCGCTACTAAATGCAAAAGTAGAACGCTTATATGATTATGATAATAAAGATCGTAGTGTGAAATTGCAGGGTAACGCAGGCCAATCTGTATTGGCTGCTGCTGATGGGATAGTTATTTTTGTAGGCAACAATCCTAGTGGCTATGGTCAGATGGTGGTTATGCAACATTTAGATAAATATATTACTGTTTATAGTAATGTTGCCAGTTTACTTGTAAAAGAAAGGGATAAGATAAAGCGCGGGCAAACGATTGCTATGACTCCTAGTGATGGTTATTTGCACTTTGAAATGAGACATAAAGGCAAGCGACTGGATCCATCGGACTATATTAAATTGTAAAAAATGGGTAGACCGTAAATGGTTCACCCATTTTTTATTTTTGTTCAATATTGGGGGTATCAACAGAAACATCAGCATTTTGTGCGCGATGACGTAGGGCGTGATCCATAATCACTAATGCCATCATGGCTTCGGCAATAGGTGCTGCACGCAAACCGACGCAAGGATCGTGTCTGCCATGAGTGTTGAGGTTAACAGAATTACCATGTATATCAATAGATTGGCGTGGTGTCGCAATAGAACTGGTGGGCTTAATGGCAAAATTAGCACAAATAGTTTGCCCTGTAGAGATGCCACCTAAAATACCACCTGAATGATTGGATAAAAAACCTGTGGGTGTCAATTCATCACCATGATAACTACCACGCTGGCTGACCACATCAAAACCATCACCAATTTCTACTGCTTTGACGGCATTAATAGACATAAGTGCATGAGCAATATCAGCATCTAGCCTATCAAATATGGGTTCACCTAAACCTATGGGAACATTACGTGCTTGAATATGCAGTTTTGCACCTACGCTATCTAGGGATTTACGTATATTATCCATATAGGCTTCTAAATCAGCAATTTGTGATTGGTTGGCAGCAAAAAATGGATTTTGTGTAATATAAAATTCGTTTTCAAATGCAATGGGTAATTCACCTATTTGAGTGACCCAACAAATAATTTGTGTACCAAATTGCTCAGTAAGCCATTTTTTTGCGATTGCGCCTGCTGCTACTCGTGCTGCAGTTTCACGTGCAGAAGCACGCCCACCACCACGATAATCGCGCGTACCATATTTATGCCAATAGGTATAATCGGCATGACCAGGGCGAAATTGCTTAGCAATGTTACCATAATCTTTGCTACGCTGATCGGTATTACGAATGAATAGTGCAATCGGTGTGCCAGTGGTTTTTCCTTCAAACACACCTGATAAAATTTCTACGCGATCATCTTCACGTCTTTGGGTAACGTAACGGTTGGTTCCCGGTTTTCTCCGATCTAAATCTTTTTGGATATCGGTTTCACATAAGGCAAGATTGGGCGGGCAGCCATCTATGACACAGCCTATGCCTGCACCATGGCTTTCACCAAATGTTGTGACAGTAAAAATTTGCCCTATGCTATTGCCCGCCATAATTTGACCCCTACCCAAAAATAACTCATTATAACATTAACACATATTATGTTACTAAGCGATATAGTATGTAATATTTTTGCCTTAAAAAAGCGACGGTTATAAAATAACAATCGCTAATTGGAAAAGGTAAAATTTTATAATGATGCACGCATTTGATAAACCATATTACCTAAAGTACGTGCATCATTAGCGCGTGTGGCAGAAGTTGCGGAACCTAATACGACAATGACGATAGAATCGCGCCCCATTTGTGCTTGTAATACCATAGAACGTCCTGCTTCACGGATATAGCCTGTTTTTTGTACAGTAATATTCCACAAACCCTCACGCACTAAGGCATTAGAATTTTTAAATTGTTGTAATTTCCCCGTGCTGGTGTAAGCTTGTCCATAAGTTGCAGTGCTGAGTTGACGGATGGTTGGATAATGTGTAGCTGCTTGTACCATTTTGCTTAAATCTAAAGCAGTTGAGACATTACGTGGATCTAAACCTGTGGGTTCATAAAAACGGGTGTTGAACATACCTAAACTGCGTGATTTGTTATTCATGCCGGCGACAAATGCTGCCATACCACCAGGATAGGTACGTGCTAATGCATGGATAGCACGATTTTCACTACTCATTAAACCTAAATGAAGCAATTCAGCACGAGTTAGTGTTGTCCCAATAGAAAGACGGCTACTTGTTCCTTTTAAGCGATCAATTTCATCTTCGGTAATGGTGATGCGTTCATTCATATCTAAATTAGCATCTAATAATACCATTGCCGCCATCATTTTAGAAATAGAGGCAATAGAACGCACGCTATCTACATTTTTTTGAAATAAAATTTGCCCAGTATTGGCATTCATAATTAAAGCAGCTTTAGCGTTGAGTAATTCACTCATAGGTGAATTTTGTTGTTGCATGCTATATTGATATGGTGTTGTTGGGGTAGTAGGTACGCTTAGATTGACATACTGTGATTGTGGTGCAAATGGTGTAGCTCGAGGATAGAAACCTTGTGTTGCTGATGCATCATCTTGCATTAGTTCAGGAAATCGTTGTGTTAAAAATTGACCTAACACATCTTCACTATCATAAGCAAATGCACCTTGAGCCAAACCTAAGCCCAATACTAAACTGGTGCATACTTGTTTAATAAACGACATACTACAAACCTTCTTAATATAAGTTGATAACAATACGCTAATAATAATATAAATGGATTAAAATAAAATGAGATAAGATAATCAATCTATAATTATCCATTACATTCTAATCCATTGTACTAAATATGAAATATTTTAGATATTAGCATTATTTTTTTTTGACTTGAAGTATTTTTTGCGCAAAATTTTATTAATAGACAAAATTTTACATTTTTATCATAGTCTAAGCAGTAAAATAGGCATTTAT
>CAKARD010000120.1 GCA_916720425.1 uncultured Kingella sp.
TATGCATGCTGAACCTGAAATCGCACAAGTGGTACAAGCAGAAGATGCATGGGAATTGATAGATTTAGCAAAAAAATTAGAAGATATTACGCGTAATTTGGGTATGCATGCAGGTGGTGTGTTGATTGCGCCAGGTAAAGTATCAGATTTTTCTCCCATTTATCAGGCCGATCCCAAAGCCGCACCTGTTTCTATGTTTGACAAAGGAGATGTGGAAGACATTGGCTTGGTAAAATTTGACTTTTTGGGTTTGCGTAATTTAACCATTATTGAAATGGCACAAAAATTTATTAAGCAAACCACAGGAGAAGAAATAGATGTCAATCATATTGATTTGGAAGATCAAAAAGCCTATCAAATTTTTCGTGATGCCAATACTACAGCGGTGTTTCAATTTGAATCATCAGGCATGAAAAAAATGCTTTTACAAGCGAATACAACAAAATTAGAAGAGATTATTGCCTTTGTATCACTCTATCGACCAGGCCCTATGGATTTGATTCCTGATTTTATTGCACGTATGAAAGGGGCGGCATTTGAATATATGCACCCATTATTAGAACCCATATTAGAGCCTACTTATGGGGTCATGGTGTATCAAGAACAAGTTATGCAAGCGGCACAAGTGATAGGTGGTTATTCATTGGGTGGGGCCGACTTATTGCGTCGAGCGATGGGTAAGAAAAAGCCTGAAGAAATGGTAAAACACCGAGAGATTTTTGCTCAAGGTGCAGAAAAAAATGGAATCAGCCGCACAAAAGCCGATGAAATTTTTGATTATATGGAAAAATTTGCAGGATACGGGTTTAATAAATCTCATGCCGCTGCTTATGCCTATATTTCCTATCAAACCGCATGGCTAAAAGCGCATTATCCCGCTGAATTTATGGCTGCTACCATGTCAAGTGAATTGGATAACACCGACCAGCTTAAACTATTTTTTGATGATGCGAGCAGTAAACTCAATAATATTCAGTTTTTACCCCCCGATATTAACGAATCTTTCTATTATTTTATGCCCACTGCCGATCGTCATATTCGTTATGCCTTAGGGGCAATTAAAGGTACGGGTGAGGCGGCCATAGAGTGCATTGTCGCTGCACGTGAAAAAAATGGCAAATTTACCAGTTTATTTGATTTTTGCGAACGAGTGGGTAAGGGAGTAGTCAATAAGCGTGTGATTGAATCACTGATTTGTGCTGGTGCATTTGATAGTATAGAACCTAATCGTGCCATGTTGATGGCCAATCTAGAACGTGCCTTACATTATGCCGAACAAAAGGCTGAAAATGCCAATCAGCAAAGTTTGTTTGATAGCTTAGATCACGTAGTAGAAGATTTGCAATTAAATTATTGTCCCGCATGGCAAGAGAAGCAAAAGCTTGATGCAGAAAAGCAAGTTATTGGTATGTATTTGAGTGGGCATCCATTTTGTATTTATGAACAGGAAGTGGCACAAATTAGTGAACTAAAACTGGCACATTTGCAAACAGTAGATAAGACACGTATTGCAGGCTGGGTGAGCAGCAGTCGTACCATCTATACCAAAAATGGCAAAATGATTGTCGTACAGTTAGAAGATACATCAGGAACGCAAGAAGTCATTATAAGAGGAGAATTAGCGGATACATTAGCACACGATACACTTAAAGCAGGACAAATTTTGATTTGTGATTGCCGTATTCGGGAAGATATGCAAAATCCAGAACGAGGTTTGCGTATTGTCGTATTAGAAGCGCAAACTTTAGCACAATATCGTGCAAAATATGCCCATTCAATAATTATTTGTTTGTGTTGCCCTGAACAACAAGATATTAAAGCCATCTTAGATTTGGTAAAGAAACACAGCCAAAATACACCAAATAATGATACCTTATCATTGCTGTTTGAAGTCAAGCAAGCAGAGGTACAAGGCATATTGCGTACTTCACCACAATGGGGAATACAACGTCAAAGTGAGTTTTTAACGCAATTAGCAGATTGTGCAATGGATAATTATGTAGCGGTTGTGTATTAAGTATAAAAATAACATATGCTACTGAATTTAACACTATTCTTTATACGCCTTTTTAGTTAAAATGTTAGGATAGCGTTTACTTTAATATACTAAACCATAACCATTCAATACTAAAGCATTCTTTCCTACCCAGCGGAGAACCCCATGACCGATATACAGAACCCACAACCTGAAAATCAAGCACAACTCACTTCTTCTGTTGTGCCGCAAACAACAGACAAAATAACATCTCAAACGAATGAGTTAGAAGACAATATGCAAGAGCATGAGAAAATTTCTCCCACTATTGAATTAGATAAATCTGAAAAAATAGACATTCGCCAAGTTATGCCAGAACAAATCACTGCACCCGTGATTATTCATCAAAAGGGTAATGGTACAGTTTTAGCTATTGGTGCTTTGGTTTTATCATTAATTGCATTGGGTGCCAGCGGCGCATTATTTGTACAAGGTCAAAACACTCTGCGTGAACACAGTATGCTCTTGGAACAAGATCTAAATAAAGCTGCCTTGGGTAATAGTGAAAATGCTGTTTTATTACAAAATACCTTACATAAACAACAAGAAATTGATGAGCAATTAAGTAAAATTCTGCAGAATGATGCGCAAACTGAACAAACTTTAAATAGCATTCATCGTGCTTATGCAGAACTACTTAAGGGTCGAGTGAACTGGTTGGTAGATGAAGTAGAAACAACGCTTAATGCTGCATCACAACAATTGTTGTTATCGGGCAATGTGCCAGTAGTAACATCAGTATTGGAAACCATAGAAGCCCGTTTGAATCGCTTTGAACAACCAGAATTGTTGCCCATCAAGCAAGCCATCAGTCGTGATTTAGGTGAGCTTAAAAATCGCCCTTATTTAAATGTCACCGCTACGGTATTACGCTTAGAACGCTTAGAAAACGCTATATCAGGTTTACCATTATTGGTAGATGGTACACTCAAGGAAACCAATGCGACACCTGAACCCGTTTCGCGAGCGGGGACGTTTTGGACCCGTGCGTGGGATGATACAACTGCGTTACTGAAAAGCATGGTAGAAATTCGTAAGTTAGAAAATAATGATGCTATGCTGATTGCGCCTAATCAAGTTTATTTGATGCGTGAAAATATTCGTTTACATTTATTAGATGCACGCTTGGCATTACTTCAATATAATGGTGAAGTGTATCAAAATGACTTAAATGCTATTGAAACAACGGTTAAACAGTATTTTGATATGCAATCACCCAACACGCAAGCGTGGTTAAAAGAATTGGCAGAACTCAAAGCTTTGGAAGTACGTATGATTTCAGATGATGCGCTTAAAGCCAGTTTAGCGGCTGTTCGTGATTATCAAAATAATACACGTGCTGCTTTGCCTGTTGTTTTTCCTGAAACTCCATCTGAATCCCAAAAAACTGAGTCCGTTGTTTCCACTGCCACACCAACCATTGTTGCACCTGTCGCATCAACTTCTGAACCTGAATCTCGGATGAGCAGTGAAGCCGCAAGTGTGCCTGCCGCTGCTTCTGCAACTGAAGCGGCCAGTGAAACGAAAAAAGGAGGCGCAGCATGAAACAATTATTTTGGATTATTTTTCTCTTTTTATGCGCCATTGGTTTAGCCATACTAGCTCAACATTATTCGGGCAACGTCTTTATGGTTATTAACGGCTATATGATACGCGTTAATTTACGCGCTTTTGTGGCGGGTTTGGGATTGGCGGTGATTGTATTGTATGTATTGATTGGCATGACAGGACAAATATTTGGTATCTCAGATAAATTGGGACGCTTTGGACAAGCACGTCGTAGTCGCAAAGCAACACAAGAGTTGGGTGCGGCAGGCTTGTTTTATTTTGAAGGGAAATATCAAGAAGTACAACAACACGTACAAAAAATTTTGCGTAATAAAAATGCAGGTGAAAATCGTATCCTAGCCTTAATGTTGGGTGCACACGCCGCCGAAAATAGCCAAAACTATGCTGAACGTGATGGTTATCTCAATCAAATTGCAAAGCTACCCAAAAAATATCAGTTACCGCGTTATTTATTATTAGCTGAGAGCGCGCTAAATCAACGTGATTTAGAAAAAGCCG
>CAKARD010000121.1 GCA_916720425.1 uncultured Kingella sp.
TATCGTGCTTTAATCACGCGTGAAGGGTTTATTGATTATTTTTTGCAAACCAGCCCAATTGAACAAATTGCCAGTTTAAATTTAGGTAGTCGTCCTGCCAGCCGCAAAACTTTAGCGCGTATTCAAGATTTACGTGCCATTCCATGGGTATTTTCATGGACACAAAATCGTTTAATGTTGCCTGCTTGGTATGGGTTTGGTAGTGCAGTTGAAGAATTATGTCAAAATCAATCCAATCATTTAAGTACATTGCAACAACACGCTCAACATAATCCATTTTTCCGTGCCATGTTATCTAATATGGAACAAGTGATGGCCAAAACTGATTTAACTTTGGCAGAACATTATGCACAATTGAGTCAAGATAACGAACAAGGCGATGCTATTTTTGCAACGATTAAGGCAGAATATCAACGTAGTCGCCAAGCTTTATTGAGTATTTTGCAAACAGATGAATTATTGCGTGATAATTATGCTTTAGCGCGTTCATTGGCATTGCGTATTCCTTATCTTAATGCTTTGGGTGGTTTGCAAGTCGCATTATTACGCCAATTACGCCAGGAACCAGAGAATGCACAATTATTACAAATGGTACATCAAACAATTAATGGTGTAGCACAGGGTTTACGTAATACGGGTTAAATATCATGAATAGGTAATAGTTGCATTGAGGAAATCTAAAACCTATTTATAAAAACGCGCTCATTTTGTCATAATTTAGCACTTTTTTGGTCATGACAAAACGAATGCAAAAATTAAATGTAAGGCAGCTTTTGCATCAACAGCATTTTAACATCTGCACCCAGCTCCAAACTGGGTGTTTATTTTTTAGCGCACCATTGTGCAAAAGCAATACTATTGCTTGTTGGCTTGGGGAACACCACGATAATATGGTATCACTTAATCAACATCGCCACACAAGGGCAACACCATGAACACATTTAACAGCGCACTTATCAATCACGGCTACGATGCATAATATCTACCAAACCGTTTCAAAGCACATGATTATAATTTGAAACGGTTTTTGTTTTCAGGCAGCCTAAAATTTGTAAATCATATTATCTTCGTAATGCGCTGTTTTGTTCATTGTAACGTAAACGCTAATCTTTTGATAATCATTAAAATTCTGCCAACCTCCCAACTTTTCATTTACAATCAAATCCAAATAATCAAGCAGTTCACTCCGCGTTGATGAGAAGAATACAAACGGCGGTCGCCCCAATCTCATCAAGCGTAAAAATTCCACCATGCCAAAATAGCCAGCTTTGCGATACGCGCCTTGTGCAGTGCTAACATAGGGTGGGTCAAGCACGAGTAAAGCCTTTGAATTATCTTGAAATTCAGGCAGTAACTCATGATACGATTTACTCACCACTTCCACGCCGTCTAAATAGTCGTCCGCGCTGGGATAATCACTCAATCGCACATTATTAAAATAAGTATGATTGTATATTAAATCATTTAAATCAGTTGTTTGTCGACTGCTAAACAAAATCCAACTCGCCATGCAATCCAAATCAATATAGCCGCCAAATGTTTGTAAGGTAGCCTGAATGGTCTTTTTCAGTGTTTCAGGCAGCTTTTGATTGCGCGGATAATCTCTGGTTAAATCAAAAATGATTTTTCGTAATTGATTGGTATCATTGATGTTTTTTAGTCTTTCGGTATAACCGTCAAAATCATTGTAAATCACACGAGCTTTGGGTAAAACTTGTTTTGCGGTGCGAGCCAACAGTCCCGAGCCACCAAAGGCATCAACAATTGTCCAGCCATCGCCATCATTCGGAATATGCTGTTTTAATAACGTTTTAAAGTGATTTAAAAATCGGCGTTTTGTCCTGTAAAGGGTAAGGGGGCTTGTGTGTAATTCATGCGTACTCCAAAGAAAGTGGTGCGTGTGTTTTAAACAAGCACACGCACCGTTGGTTCGGTACGCAAAGGTACGCTGGTTAGACACGCTCGGTGCGCGAAAAAACTTACTTAGATTCAAACGTATTGCGCGTTTTACAACGGCGACATTGAATAATAATACGGTAATTTGTACCCATGACCTCACCAATTTTTCTTTTACAATGAATATTTTGACATTTTAATGATTTCAGCATTTTGCGCTATCCTATATACAAATGATACAATCGCGCCGCCTAGCTAGGTGGCGGCTATTATTGGCGTTGTTGTTCGGCTTCGCGCTCGGCTTGGGCTTGTTTTCGGTTTCTTCGTTCAAACGTTGGACGGTTTGATTGATGTTGATGTACATATCTTGCACGCTACGCAGCGTGTTAGCCCACGAAGCCGTGCCAAACGTGGCATACGCGCCCATTTTCTTAAGCGTTTCATGGACTTTTGAGCCTAAATCCGACATTTTATGCTGGCTGGATTCGGCTGCCTTGCCCACGTTTTCCACATTTTCCACAGCTGCTTTGGCGGCTTGGCTTTGCGCTTGTGCGGATTCGGTCGCTGCTTGGGTAACTTGTTGATGTGCTTGAATTTGCGTATCGGCTGCTTGTTGGGTTTGCGCGGCTGCCTGAAGACTGGCTTTGCCTGTCGCATCAACCGTTACCGCATAGTTGTAGGCGGCGGCTTGTGATTGAACCCATGCTTGTTGTTGGGCATCGCCACTTGCCAGCATGGATTGCGCGGTTTTGGCAAAGGCAGCCTGAATATCCGCCGCCGTAGCCTGACCGCTGTTTTTCACCAATTCAAATGCTTGGCGGCTCTCTTCGCCTGCCAAGCGCAAACTTTCACGCGTTTGAATACCCAATGATTCAAAAGCTTGCGCGGTGGGGTCGGTATTTTGTTTCAATTGATTCAATTTTTGGTCGGCTGCCAAAATAGCACGTTCCACGTCTTGCATGGGCAGTTTGCCTACTTCACCCAACTGATTGATTTTAAATTTCAGCGCGTCAATATCGCCTTCAGACTGCGCGGTGTCGGTTAGTTTGTCAAAATGACCCAGTGCAGTGGTCATTGCGCCTGTTGTGCCTAACAACAAAGCATTCTCTAAACTCACGCCCAGCGCGGTGGAGGCGGCTTCAGCATCGCCCAACGGTTTGCTGATTTGCGCCAAACCCAGCCCCACTTGTGGCGCAAGGGCTGCTATTTGATTAATCTCATCAGCGGTTAAACCTGCTTTTGCGCCTGCTTCGGACAGACTATTTTTTTAGCGCGAACAAGGCTTCGGGCGAGTCCATTTTTTCTACGGCTGCCTGAAACACGGTTGCCATTTGGTCGGCATGATTGCCAATACTGGCAGCTGCGGTGGCAAAATCAGCAATGCTTGCGCTGGCTGCTTTGGATAGATTGTCTGAAAGCTGCTCTGCTGTTACGCCTAGATTGTTTAAAGCTGCTTGAGTTTGTGCGGTGTTGGCGGTGTTGTTGTCGCTGAAGTCTTTAAGTGCCAGTTGGCTTTGCATCAATTTGCCAGCCAGCAAGGCTTGTTCGGCAGATAGGTCGCGATAGGCTTGGGTATTGGCTTTGCCATCATCTGCCATTTTTTTCAGGCTGCCTGAAACTTCATCGTATTTTTGCTGAATTTTGCTGTATTCTGCGCGTAATTTGGCTAATTTAGCTTTTTGTGCTTCAGCCGCTTGGGCTTCGGTGGCTTTGCGTTTTTCAGCAGCTTGGGCGGCGGCTTTTTGATTTTTTTCTAATTCACGTGCTCATTCGTTGGTGGTGCGAAATTCACGGTTCACATCTTCAAACGTACGGTCGGTTGCCATCGCGTCCATATACGCAATGATTTTTGCCATGTTGTCGCCTAAATTTTGTGCAAATCCAACATTTTCATACAACCAAGTCCCCATACCATGCCCAACTTCAAACGTTGCAAAGGTTTCAGCGGCAATGGCTGCCATTTCTTTGAGGCTGCCTGAAAGCGCGTTAATTTGTTCGAGCGTGGCATCGGTTACTTTTTTGACTTGCGCCATTGCACTTTTAAATTTAATCGCTTCGTTGGTTACATACGCCAAACCACCGCCAGCCCCCACCAAACCTTGAATGCCATTGGTCATATCGGTTAATAACGGCTTGGTTCTTTTCAAACTTTGCTCTAATTCGCCCACTTTTTGCGCATGTAATTGAGTAG
>CAKARD010000122.1 GCA_916720425.1 uncultured Kingella sp.
CGAACAATATCAATTAGATGGCTTAAACGACTCCAAAAAATTAAGCGAAAAACGGCGTGATGAACTGGCCATTGCCATAAAACAACAAGCGATTGCATGGTCAATTGCCCATGCCACTGTAGCAGAAATTGAGCAGCTCAACATTTTACACGCCACCCTGTTAGCCATGAAACGTGCCATAGAGACATTGAGCATTAGCCCCAATAAAGTGTGGATAGATGGCAACCGCCTCCCCCCAAATCTCAATATTTCAGCAGAAGCAGTCATTAAAGGTGATGAAAAAATTGCCGCTATTTCTTGCGCCTCTATTTTAGCCAAAACCGCACGTGATGCAGAAATGTACGCACTAGATCAACGCTATCCACAATATGGCTTTGCACAACATAAGGGGTATGGTACCATTTCGCACTTAACTGCTTTACGCCAGTTTGGTATTTTGCCAGAACATAGGCGCACCTTCAAACCCATTAAACTACTTTTGACACAGGAGAATAAAGAATGCGTATCGTTCAATTTATAGGTACGATTGTTTTAGCAGCCAGCTTAATTCAACCTAGCTTTGCTGATGATGTTAAAACACGTTTTACAGACAATGAATTAGTCAAAATTTTACAAGAAGAAGGTTATCAGGCTCAGATTGTCAATAAAGGGGAACTAGAATTTAAAAGTGATGGAATGATCATTACTCTACTTAATTTGGACGATGGGGATCTGCAAATTTATTTTGATGTCATTAATAGTGCCATCACCTCCAAAGCAGAACAATATAAAACCATGAATCAATGGAATGCTCAACATCGCCTTTCACGCGCTTATGTTAATGATAATGGCAATTGGTTTTTAGAAGATGATTTACTGGTTTCGGGTGGGGTCACCGAAAAAACAGTACAGTCCTTTGTCAACACTTTTGTGCAAACCAGTGTACCTATTTATCGCTGGCATTTGTTGGAAGCACGTGAAAAAGCCGCAAGAAAAGGCAAGAAAAAATAATTCTTCTTATACATATTATCAATAAAAAATATTTATAATACTAGATATTTAGCCCTGAGCAATATGTGCATAATTTAAACTGATTAGACACTCAGTCTGAGGGCTTTTTTTAGAATACACTATTTATAACATGCAAAATCCGCAATTAAACCTTGCGCCATTAGTCATTACTTCAGGCGAACCTTCAGGCATAGGCATTGATATTTGTTTGGATATCCCATCATGGCAACTGCCCTATCCTATAGTAGTGTTGGGCGATAAGGATTTATTCACGCAACGTGCCATTCAATTAAACAAAAAAATCACTTTGTGTGATGCTGTGCCACAGGCTAATTGGAAAGCGGATTATCTTTATATTCAGCATATCCCCTTGCGCCAACCTTGCCAAACAGGTGTATTAAACCCACAAAATGCATCTTATGTCTTGCAACTTTTGGATACAGCCATAACTGGAATTCAATCGGGCCTGTTTTCCGGCATGGTGACTGCGCCTATTCATAAAGGTGTGATTAACGAATATTGGGATAAAAAAACTTTATTTAGCGGACATACCGAATATTTAGCAGAAAAATCTAATACACCACAAGTAGTCATGATGTTGGCAGGTGCAGACATGCGTGTTGCTTTGTTAACCACCCATTTACCCTTACGTGATGTCCCACAAGCTATAAACCAAGAATTGATACATCGTATTGTACTCATTATACATCACGATATGCAGAACAAATTTGGTATAGCCAATCCCAAAATTTTATTCGCCGGCTTAAATCCCCACGCTGGTGAAGGCGGTTATTTGGGACGTGAAGAATTAGATATTATGCAACCTGCAGCACAACTTTTACGCCAAAGTGGCATAGATATTAGCGATCCTTTACCTGCTGATACATTATTTCAACCATTTTTATTAGACAATGCCGATGTTGTTTTGGCGGCTTATCATGATCAAGGCTTGCCTGTTCTTAAGTATGCCAGTTTTGGTGAGGGGGTCAATGTTACATTAGGCTTGCCTTTTATCCGCACATCGGTTGATCACGGCACAGCATTAGATTTAGCAGGAACGGGTAAAGCAAATTCAGGCAGTTTGCGTGCTGCCATAGAAATGGCTTGGCAAATGGTACAATCTCAACACAACCTTAATAAATCATAAATGCTTGTTAAAATAGATATTTATGATAATTTACTGATAACGCTGCATAAAATCTTGTATATTATTGTTATTAATATCGTGAGCATTAATCAAAACGGTTTTATATTCTAAATGCTGGCTCAATCCTTCCATAGGATTTTTTCCTGTCGCCAGATTGGCTGCCATACGCAAAGAAACCCGTGCTTGTTCGTCAAAATCGTTGAATACGGTTCCCGCCATTTTGCCTTGTTTCACCGCCTCTAATGCATCTTTTGATCCATCAATACCAAAAATGGGTAATTGAATATGATGTTTTTCCAACGCAACCGATGCACCCAATGCCATGGTATCATTATTAGCTAAAATAACTTCTACTTTAGAAAATTCGGGTCGTTCTATCCAATCATTGACTAATGCTTCGCTTTTAGCACCTTGAAACAAACCAAAGTCTTGGAATACTTTTTCTGTTTTCTGATTTAGTTTAGGATATGTCTCCAAGGTACTAATGGCCCATTTAGTACGACTAATGGTTCCTTCATGCTCAGGTAAACCCATAATCATGGCATATTGAATCACACCATCTTTATTTTTATCCCAACTGGGATTCTCTTTCCAGCGCTCCAATACCTGCACACCTTGATAAACAGCAGCTTGAGCCATATCGCCATCTACAAAATATGCTGTGGCACAATTGGCAAGATTGCGTGCACCAGGACTACGATTAAAATAGACTACAGGAATTTTTTTATTACACCAGTATTCTACTATCTCCTTACCTTGAGTTACATCCACCAAATTCACCACTAAAGATCGCGCACCTTGTTTAACCATTTCTTCTAACTGCGTATTTTGTTTGACTTGATCATTATCAGCACTATTTATAAATGTTTTAAGTGTCGCGCTATTTTCTTTTGTTACTTCGCCATAAATACGATATGTGTTTTTAAAAAATGGATTGGTCGCAATGCTACTCATAGAAATGCCTACCGTTGTATTGGGATAGGGTATCGGGTTTGGTAATGCATTTTTTGGTTCTGTTTGTGTCCGCTCTGGCGAACATCCCTGCAAACCACTTATAACCAACAATAAAAATAAAATACGATTCATCATAACGCTCCCAAAAATCACCGCGCCATATCCAATACAGCGCGATATAAAGTTTTAGGCTAACTTGGCTAATGCAACCTTCACTTTTGCCATTTTCTCTTCCAATTCTGCTAATTCGGCTTTGTCTTTCTCAACCAAATGCGCGGGGGCTTTATCGATGTAGCCAGGTTTGGACAATTTTGCGTTTAATTTATCCAAAGCTTTTTGCAATTTTTCGGCTTCTTTGTTCAGACGGGCGGTTTCGGCGGCCTTGTCCACTTCCACTTTCAACATCAAGCGTGCGCCATTCATCACAGCAACTGGCGCATCTTCACTTTCAGGCAGCGTGGCGACTTGTGTGGCTTCGGTCAAACGCGCCATCATCGGCAAATATTTCAAATAATCCGCCAAATTGTCGGCACTTTCCACAAACAACGGTGCTTTAACACTCGGAGCAATGCCCATTTCACCGCGCAAATTACGCACTGCACCAATCAATTCTTGCAATGTGTTCATTTTGTCAAAAGCAGTTTGGTCAATCCATTCGCTATCATAAACAGGGAACGGCGCAAGCATAATACTATCGGCGGTTTTGGCATCGCACATTGGCGCAATGGTTTGCCACAATTCTTCCGTGATAAACGGCATAATCGGGTGCAGCAAGCGCAAACTCACTTCCAAGACACACAATAAGGTGTGGCGCGTGGCACGTTGGCGGCTTTCGCAGCCTGTTTGCAATTGCACTTTTGCCAATTCTAAATACCAGTCGCAATAGTCATTCCAAACAAAGCTGTACAACGATTCCGCTGCCAAATCAAAACGATAAGTTTC
>CAKARD010000123.1 GCA_916720425.1 uncultured Kingella sp.
ATATGCTAAATTTTGCTTTTGTACCTTAAGCAATAAGTCTATATTAGGATGTTTACCCACATGATTTTTCGCATCAGTAACGTGTTCAGCAAACCAAATTAATCCTTGTGTTGCTGATTGTGCATCAAGTTTGCCATCAAATTGTTGTAATAAAGCATAATAGACGCGCAAACTGCCCATTTTTCCTACTGCATTGGGGATATGTTGCACAACAACCCCATTTTTATCGCACACATTTAAACCTGACAAATGCACCACACTTGGTAAAGTGGCCAAATAATCTTGAAAATTCATACCAATATAACCTATTTCGTACCAAAAATTTTATCACCCGCATCACCTAAACCAGGGATAATATAGCCATTTTCATTAAGATGACTATCCAGCGCAGCGGTATAAATGGTTACATCAGGATGTGCTGCATTCACTGCCCGAACACCTTCAGGTGCAGAAACCAGTACTAAAGCTTTAATATTATGACAACCTTTACTTTTCAATAAATCTATCGTTGCAATCAACGATCCCCCCGTTGCCAACATGGGATCTATAATCAAAGCAGGACGTTTATCCATTTTATCAACCAGTTTTTCAAAATAAGGAATAGGTTGTAAAGTTTGCTCATCACGTTGCAAACCTACGACACTAATTTTGGCACTGGGAATCAAATCTAACACACCATCTAACATTCCCAAACCCGCACGTAAAATCGGCACAACTGTAACCGTTTTCCCTTTAATACGTTCACCTGTAATTTTGCCGCACCAGCCGTTTATTTCATAGGATTCCGTTTCAAAATCACGCGTGGCTTCATAAGTCATTAAACGAGCTAACTCTTTGGTTAATGTGCGAAACTTTCCCGTGCTGCAATCGGCTTCACGCATTAAAGTGAGTTTATGTTGTACCAATGGATGGCGAATAATGTGTAGATTCATGATAATTTCCCGTCAATGAAATAAAATTTTTCTATTATATTGGATTTTCTGGCAGACTAAAACTGCGTATCCCAAACTCATCCCAACGCAAATAACCACCTTTACCATCATGCCAATCAGCAATCACATAGCGTGCAATCGTTTTATTGTGATAAATGTGCTGATGAATATCGGGGCGATGTGTATGCCCATGAATAATTGCTTCGGCTTTATCCCACTTGTTTAAGGTATTTTGCACGCCGATTTCTGTGACATCTGCAATTTGATAATTGTGTTTTTGCTGCTTTTTGGCGCGACTTTGAGCACGAATACTGGCGGCAATATTTTGACGTTTTTTGCGTGGCAAACGTAATAACAAAGCTATGAGCCATTTTTGACGAATAATGCGACGATAGCGTAAATATGCTACATCATCAGTACACATTTCATCACCATGCGTTAATAATACGGTTTGCCCTGCATATTGGACAAGATATTGGTTGGGTAGCAACGTCATGCCTGCACGCTGTGCGTATGCCTTACCTAACAAAAAATCGCGATTTCCTGCAATAAAATATACAGGGGCGGTATATTGACTGAATGCATGTAAAGCTTGAGCGACTTGCTGCGCCGTTTGGCTCTCATCATCATCACCCACCCACGCTTCAAATAAATCACCCAAAATATATAAACCAGCACAATCATCTAAATGATCATGCAAAAATTGCAATAATAAAGTGGTGAGTTCGGGTGTATCATCTGATAAATGCAAATCTGCGATAAACAACAACGGTTTCAATTATTGCCCCAATATGATTTGATAAGTAGGTATATCAAAGCCTACGATAATTTTGTCTTGATGCACCAAAACAGGGCGTTTAATGACACTGGGATATTCCAACATTAACGCGATGGCATCGTCTTGATTTTCTGCACGCGCCTGTTGATAAGGTGTCAATTTGCGCCATGTTGTGCCACGTTTATTCAACAAAACCGACAAAGGAATATGTTGTAACCACGTTGCAATAAGTTCTGCAGTGGGTGCTTGCTTTTTAAAATCTACAAAAATATATTGAATGCCATTATCATCAAGCCACGCACGTGCTTTTTTTACGGTTGCGCAAGAGCTAATACCATAAACCATCGTCATAATTCATCTCTCAAAGCTAAAAAATAATGAATATTGTATAAAAACACGTGATTTTTGTCTTGTCGTCATCGCCGTTTATCGCTATGCTTTTCTTTTTTGGTTAACAAGGAAGATTGCTATGAAAAAAATTGTTTTACTTAGTGCAACGTTACTTTTGGCTGCTTGTGGTGGTGACGAGTTAAGTCAATCCAAAGCAGAAAAAGCCATTAATTTAGCCGCTAAAGAAAGTGCGGTTTGTGTTCCCTTTAATTTAGATGTAGAACACTCGCATGAAGGGGATATGACCCAATTAGGCGCACCTGATATTCTGTTACTCAAACGTTTGGACAATGGTAAACGTGCCAATTCTATTGCAACCGAACAAATGAAAATCATTGTTGATGCAGGCTTATATCGCGAAGAAAAAGTGGTTCATGTGGGCGAAGGCGACCATACTATACGTTTTTTGGCATATAGCATAACAGACAAAGGCCGTAACTCATTTGTCCCCACTCCACACGGCAATTTATTATGTATCGGCCATGAATCGGTAGAAAAAATTAATTATTTCACGACACCAACGCCCGCCAATGGTTTAACAGTCAGTCAAGTTTCTTATGAATCTAAAATCATTCCCGAAGGCTGGGCAAAAAAATTACTCAAAAATACACCACAGTTAGTAAACTTACAAACAACACAAACCAAAGTCATCACTTTAGTTAAAACCAGTGAAGGCTGGCGTGATATTAATGAGTTACGCCCCAATGCAACTCGCAAATACCATAAACACTAAACAAACATACGTGGGGGGACGCTTCCCCCTACTTCAATTTCACCTTTCATATACGCTTCTAAATACCTATTATGAATATAGCCCAAGAAACCACATTACACTCACCTATGCGCATTGTCGGCATTCAGCAATGTACACCATTAGATCAAGCTCACGCAACACTTAACGAATTATGGTCGCAATGGCAAAATCATAAAGCCTCACGTTTACCTTCATTTACGCTGACCATTTATTGCGTTTACCAATATTTTGACGATTCTCCCAATGATGTGCAAATCACACTAGGTCGTATTGTAGCGCAAGATTTGCCCCTACCCGAATGGGCCAGTGAAACCACCTTGCCAGCACAAAACTATTTACGCTTTGATGTTCCTGATTATGGCGCACAAAATTTATTTGATATGTGGCAAAAAATAGAACAAGATACCGCCATTCAACGCAGTTTTACCACCGATTTTGAAACGCACACATATCAAAATCCACCACGTATTTATATAGGTGTATTACCATGAAAATCAAAACTTTAATTAAAAAAATATATAGCGTGCTAAATCGTTTGGACGCATGGTTGCCACCAGAAATCCGTGAACCTAATTGGGATCAAGCCATTGCTTTTCGCTGGCAAACCATAGGCAATCGCGGTGTATTGGTGGATTTACCCAAGCCACACACTTTTCCGCTATCACGGCTTGCTGCTGTTGAACCGCAAATGCAACAATTAGTGCGCAATACTGAGCAATTTTTAAATCATCGTCCTGCTAATAATGTGTTACTTACTGGCGCACGTGGCACAGGAAAATCATCATTAATCAAAGCTTTATTACATGAGTATGCGGCACAAGGTTTACGATTGATTGAGGTGGATAAACATGATTTGCGTACTTTGCCCGAATTATTGATTTTATTAGAAAAACGCGGCGAAAAATTTATTGTGTTTTGTGACGATTTGTCTTTTGAAGATGGTGAAGAAGGTTATAAAGCACTCAAAACTGCATTAGATGGTGGCTTATCACGCCGTGCAGAAAATGTTTTAGTATATGCCACCTCTAACCGCCGCCATCTCATGCCAGAATACATGGATGACAATATAAGTAAAGGGGGAGAAATCCACACCAAAGAAGCCGTAGAAGAAAAAGTGTCACTCTCCGA
>CAKARD010000124.1 GCA_916720425.1 uncultured Kingella sp.
ATTATCGCCATTCTGGGTATGGACGAATTGTCTGACGAAGACAAACTGACTGTAGCTCGGGCGCGTAAAATTCAACGTTTCTTGTCTCAACCGTTCCATGTTGCAGAAGTGTTTACCGGTTCGCCAGGTAAATATGTGTCGTTGCGCGATACTATTGCAGGATTTAAAGCCATTTTAAATGGTGAATATGATCATTTGCCAGAGCAAGCATTCTATATGGTTGGCGGTATTGAAGAAGCGGTTGAAAAAGCCAAAACCTTAAATTAAGGAGATGGACATGGGCGTAATGCGCGTAGAAGTCGTAAGCAATGAAGAGCAAATTTATTCGGGTGAAGCCAGCTTTGCGGTTATACCAACTGTTAATGGTGAATTGGGGATTTATCCACGTCATGAGCCTGTGATGAGTTTGGTACGCCCAGGTGCTTTGCGTTTAACCGTACCTAATTCAACGGAAGAAGTTTTGGTAGCGGTTTCTGGAGGGATTTTAGAAGTACAACCTGAGAAAATTATGGTTTTAGCAGATGTTGCTGTGCGTAGTGCAGAAATGGACGCAGAACGCGCTGAGCAGGCTAAACGTGCAGCACAAGAACAGTTGTCGCTTGCACAAGATGATGAATCCCAAGCACGTGCGCAAGCTGCTTTGGCAATAGCCATTGCTGAACTTAGAACTTTGGATTATTTGCGTTCACGTAAAAAATAATCTTAACTTTAGTCAAACAGCATTCTGGTTTTGAATGCTGTTTTTTATGGTTGTTTAATATGTTAGACACACTAATAAAATGAGAACCTTATTGAGAATAGTGTGCCATTAAAGTTTCTTGTAATCCATGTGGTTTTTCATGATTTTTTGGGATTACTCGTGTGTAACTGCCATCACCATGCATTTTCCATGCTTTAATATTATCATTGAGTGGTAAGGTTAAACCTTCATTAATCACACGCTGTTTAAGTATTGGATCTTCAATGGGTGTGGCGATTTCTATACGACTGAAAAAATTGCGTCCCATCCAATCAGCACTAGCAATAAAGACATCTTCTTTGCCTTCGTTATAGAAATAATACACGCGAGAATGTTCTAATAATCGTCCAATAACAGAACGCACACGGATATTATCAGATAAACCCGCCACTTGTGGGCGAAGGGCACACATACCCCGCACAATTAGATCAATTTGTACACCTGCTTGGCTAGCACGATATAGTGCCTCTATGACTTGTGGTTCTATTAATGCGTTCATTTTGGCTAAAATATGTGCAGGTTTACCATTTTTGGCATTGTCGGTTTCTTGCCGAATCTTATCCATGACCATTTTGTGTAGTGTAAAAGGACTTTGATAAATTTTTTTTAATTTATTGGCTTGTCCTAATCCTGTGATTTCCATAAATAATGTATTAATGTCGCGCGTAATCGCTAGATTTTCTGTAAATAAACCAAAATCAGTATAAATACGCGATGTGCCTTGATGATAGTTTCCTGTGCCAACGTGAGCATACATTTTTAACTGAGTTTTTTCTCGACGAATAACCAATGCCATTTTTGCGTGAACTTTATAACCAAATACGCCATAAACCACGTGTGCGCCTGCCTCTTCGAGTTTACTGGCCCAAGTGACATTATTGGCTTCGTCAAAACGTGCCATGAGTTCCACAACAACAGTGACTTGTTTACCTGCCAAAGCTGCAGTCATTAATGCACGTGCCAATTCCGAATGGCTACCTGTGCGATAAATAGTCATTTTAATTGCCACTACATTAGGATCATGTGCCGAATCGTGAATAAATTTAACAACAGGATCAAAGGATTGATAGGGGTGGTGCAATAGAATATCAGCCTTACCGATTTCGTCTAATAAAGAATGTGTCTTGCTTAGATGATTGGGACAGGAAGGTGAATAGGGTGTAAATTTTAAATCACTATGCGATAGCATATCAGGCACAGACATCAAGCGCACCAGATTAACTGGACCATTGACACGATATAACTCTTGATATGTTAATTTAAATTGTGCTAATAAAAATGTATAAATATGTTCAGGACAGTTTTCCGCCACTTCTAAGCGAACACCATCACCAAAATCACGATCGCGCAATTCATTTTGTATTGCTGTGCGTAAATTGCTTAAATCATCTTCATCCACCATCAGTGCACTATCACGAGTTAAACGAAATTGATGGCATCCTTTTACAGTCATACCACGAAACAGTTTGTAAACATATTCATGTACAATAGATGATAAAAATACAAAGCCATCTTTATGATCACAAATTTCATTAGGCAATTTAACCAAGCGCGGCAAAATACGTGGTGCTTGCACAATAGCTCTACCCGAAGCACGACCAAATGCATCTTTGCCATCTAATTCCACTACAAAATTTAATGACTTATTTAGAGGGCGTGGGAAGGGGTGTGAAGCATCTAGTCCAATCGGTGTTAAAATGGGTAGCAATTCACGATTAAAATAATCCTCAATCCACGCACGCTGCTCAGCAGTCCATTGTTTACGGCGATAAAATACGATATTTTCTTGGGCCAGCTGTGGCAGCAATTCATCGTTAAATATTTTATATTGCTCGTGAATGATATTTTGTGCTTCTTGACTAACACGTTGAATAGTTTGGCTGGGCGTTAAGCCTGAATCAAAAGCTAAATGGGGACGTTCTTGTTGTTCTCGTTTTAAATATGCCATACGCACTTCAAAGAATTCATCTAAATTAGATGAAACAATGCACAAAAAGCGCAACCGTTCCAATAAAGGAACAGAAGTATCTTGCGCTTGTGCCAATACCCGTCTATTAAACGCCAATAAGCTCATTTCGCGACATAAGATACGTTCAGATTGTGGCATCATTCATCCTTTCAAAATCTTTAATTCATTCTTAACCAGCATGCCATTGCTTGGTGAATACCTAACAAAAGCATATTTAAAATGTGTATATAAATGTTGTATATTTTAGATTAATAAACTTGTTTTATAAACTGCGTACTTTATTCTTTAAGCTATTGCGTAACTTGTTTTTTTATTAAATTCGTATAATCAGTAATTTTATTTTATTGTGGCAGGAATATAATTTGAAAAAATACGAAAGCAGGATAGTAAACCATATTTTGCACCTAGATTCGTCTTAAATATTTGAAGATAAAACCCAGAATTTTAAAAATCTAGTATATTAGTAAGAGATAAAATGCGTGTAAAGCATGATACAATAAAATTAGCTAGTTTGAAGAAGATTAGCTTAATATTTAATTATCAATATATAAAGGAAAATCATGATTGCTAAACAATTATTTGAAGAAGCGGCGAATAAGATTAGTCAGACCATCTCTAATAGTCCAATTAAAGATGTAGAAAAAAATGCTAAAGCCATGTTTACCAGCGCATTAAATAAAATGGATATGGTGACACGCGAAGAGTTTGAAGTTCAACAACAAGTTTTAGTTAAAACTCGGCTTAAACTCAATGAATTAGAACAGCGTTTGGCTGCACTAGAGGCAAAATGTGCACCACAAAGCATAGAAGAAGTTGCAGCAGAAATGATTGTAGAAGTAGAAGAAAAATAAATCATGAGTTTTTCGGTTGTAAACAGTCGTGCATTGAGCGGTATCCACGCGCCTTGGGTAGAAGTAGAAACGCATCTTGCCAATGGTTTACCACAATTTAATATTGTAGGTTTGCCTGATACCGAAGTTAAAGAAAGTCGGGATCGTGTGCGTGCTGCCATTATTCAAAGTGGTTTTGTGTTTCCAGCACTTAAAATCACAGTAAATCTTGCACCAGCAGATCTACCCAAAGAATCTGGGCGATTTGATTTGCCTATTGCTATTGGCATTTTGGCAGCATCAGGGCAAATTGCTACAGAAGCATTAGACAAGTATGAATTAGCAGGTGAATTAGCATTATCAGGTGCGTTACGTCCTATTCGTGGTGCCATGGCATTGCCATG
>CAKARD010000125.1 GCA_916720425.1 uncultured Kingella sp.
TAAGGGTTCTTGCCACATACACACACAATATTGTTTAACCAACTGCCCTGATTCATCTATTAAATTATTTTGCGCCAAATCTTGTTGCCATTTTGGGGCAAAAGGTACGTTTTGAATACAGCTTTCCATAATATTAACAGTGGCTTGTTTTTTGCTCATCGCGCATTGGCTAAGAAAAAACAAAACCATAAATAAAGCCGCAATAACACGTAACCAAATAATGACTGTACGCCGTTTTTTAGCTCTTTGTGCCAACTGTATGGCTTCTTCGGTATTCAAATTAGTCATGCAGGCTTTCCATACGTATCATGACAACGGGTGCTTTGACGGCACTGTGTGCTTGCATTTGCGAAATGGCAGCTTTAATATTTTTTTCTACTGTGCTGTGCGTCAAAATGACGATTTCGGCATGATTACCTTCCAATACACCTTTTTGTATCAATGCTTCAATAGATACACCTTGATCGGCTAAAATATTAGCGATGGTTCCCAACACACCCACTTCATCTGCGGTGCATACACGCAAATAATAGCTGCTGACAATTTCATCAATAGACAAAAAGTTTTGCTCTTTTACCGCATCCGACTGAAATGCAAGATGTGGTACGCGATTATCACGGTCTGCGCCCATAATCCGACAAATATCAATAATATCCGCTACCACAGCACTGGCGGTAGGCAACGATCCTGCCCCTGGTCCATAATACAAACTTTCACCCACCATATTGGCATTGACACGCACAGCATTCATCACGCCGTTGACATTGGCCAATAAACGACATTCGGGCAACAGTGTAGGATGTACACGCAATTCAATGCCTTTTTCTGTACGGCGCGTGATGCCCAGCAATTTAATCCGATATCCCAATTCTTGCGCATATTGAATATCGCAACTGTCTAATTGGCTAATGCCTTCTAAATAGCATGCACCAAAATTAATCGGCGTACCAAACGCTAAAGCCGACATAATGGTAATTTTATGCCCCGCATCATGTCCTTCAATATCAAAAGTAGGATCGGCTTCAGCATAACCCAATTGTTGTGCTTCTTTGAGTACATCGGCGAAGGCTGCGCCGTCTTCACGCATTTTACTTAGTATAAAATTGCTGGTACCGTTGATAATACCCATAATGCTTTGAATACGATTTGCCGCCAAACCTTCACGCAAGGTTTTGATAATGGGAATCCCTCCTGCTACAGCTGCTTCAAAATAAACCATGACATTTTTTTTCTCTGCCAAAGCAAAAATTTCATTACCGTATTCTGCCAATAATTTTTTGTTTGCTGTTACAATATGTTTACCATTTTCAATGGCTTGTAATACGGCTTCTTTGGCAACTTGCGTGCCGCCGTATAACTCAACCACAATATCCACATCATCACGGTTTACCAACTGTGCTGGTTCGGTAACAATAGTAGCCTGTGGGCACAAGCTTTTTGCTTTTTCTGCATTACGCGTGCATACCGCTGATACGCGCACTTGACAACCTAAACGGCGACTGATTTCCTTGGCATTGTCGTGTAATACTTGTGCTGTGCCACTGCCCACCGTGCCCAAACCTAAAATACCAATATTAACTGTTTGCATAAATGACTCCTAAAAATGGCGCAAATGCTACCTGATTTACTGTGAAATGGAAATACCCATGCAATTTAATGAACTTATCACCCATCATGCGTTGACTATAGACAGCGTTAAACCCAATGAAATTGTGATTAATGGACAAATTTATACGCATCATTTATGCATTGGGCGTAAAGATGTTTATCCCATTATGCATGCCACACCTCAAAATTTAAGCATGGAAGATTTTATCACTGCCATAGAAGATAATGCAGATCTTATCTTGATTGGTACGGGACAAATGCAACAATTTTTGCCTGCACCATTATTAGTAAAAATGGCACAACAAGGAGTGGGCATAGAAAGCATGAATACTGCTGCGGCTTGTCGCACTTATACACTGCTAACGGGAGAGGGGCGTAACGTTTGGGCGTGGTTATGGCTATAATAAACTTTAGTGTGCCATAACGCTTTACAATCATTGAGGAAAAAATATGACAGAAATTTATTTGGTTGGCGGTGCAGTACGCGATCATTTAATGGGTTGCCAAACGCAAGATAAAGACTGGGTGGTAGTGGGTGCAGATGCGCAAGCACTCATAGAACAAGGTTTTGTTGCAGTGGGCAAAGATTTTCCCGTATTTTTACATCCGCATACCCATGAAGAATATGCTTTGGCGCGTACCGAACGTAAAATTGGTAAAGGTTATGCAGGGTTTACTTTTTTTGCAGATAAATCTGTGAGCTTGGAACAAGATCTCATGCGCCGAGATCTAACCATCAACGCGATGGCACAAGATTCAATGGGCAATATTATTGATCCCTTTGGCGGACAAGCTGATTTAAAAGCCAGACTATTGCGCCATGTCTCACCTGCTTTTGTGGAAGATCCCGTACGTATTTTGCGTATTGCACGATTTGCAGCACGATTTGATTTTACTGTGGCAGATGAAACCATGCAGCTTATGCAAAACATGGTAAAAAATGGCGAAGTAGATGCATTAGTACCAGAGCGTGTGTGGCAAGAGTTTGCCAAAGGTTTAATGACACCCTATCCGCGCCGCATGATAGAAGTATTGCGCGAATGTGGTGCCTTACAAATTTTATTACCTGAAGTTCATGCCTTATTTGGCATACCACAACGTGCCGATTATCACCCCGAAATTGATACCGGCGAACACACATTATTGGTTTTGCAACGCACGGCTGCTTTAAATTTGTCTTTACCTGAACGTTATGCTGCGCTGTTGCACGACTTGGGCAAAGCACTCACACCTGCCAATATACTACCCAAACATATTGGACACGATTGGCGTGGCATACCATTGGTGCAAGCGGTAAATGAACGGTATCGTGTCCCCAAATCCTGTGCGCAATTGGCGCAACTAGTTTGTGCGTTTCATATTCGTTTTCATCAAATTAGCCAAGTCAAAAATATCAATAAAGTGTTAAAATTATTCAAAGAATGCGATGCATTTCGTCGTCCCGAACGTTTTGAGATGGCGTTAAACGTTTGTATTGCTGATATGCAAGGACGTTTGGGCATGCAAGAAACGAACTACCCACAAAAAGCACATTTATTGGAAATGTTATCTGCCATGCTGTCGGTAAATACGCAAACCATTGCACAACAGTATGCACAACACCCTCTGCGCATTGCAACGAAAATTGATCAAGCACGTTGCCAAGCCATTGCTCCATTGCAGCAAGCATTTCATCAACAATACGCTAAAATTCACTGATTTTTGGTTATTTTTATGAGGAGACTATACACATCATGCTGGGTTTATTATTGATGACATTTACTTATTTTGCCTTTGCAGTAGCAATGGTATTACTATCACAAAAATTGGGTTTAGGTTCTGTTTTAGGGTATTTACTTGCAGGCATTTTGATTGGGCCCAGTTTGCATTTGGTGGGCAAAGAAACCGAACACATTCAACACATTGCTGAATTTGGCGTGGTAATGATGCTATTTTTGGTTGGCCTAGAACTGGCTCCGCAAATGTTATGGAAGTTACGCCACAAACTACTTGGGCTAGGGGGATTGCAAGTTTTGCTCACTTTAGGTGTCATCACAGGGATTGCGGTTGCTTTGAAGTATTCATGGCAAATCGGTGTGGCGGTGGGTTGTGTCTTATCTCTTTCATCTACTGCCATCGTATTACAAACCCTTAATGAAAAGCAATTATTGGGAACACAAGGTGGGCAAGCCAGTTTTGCAGTATTATTATTTCAGGACATTGCGGCTATTCCCATGCTAGCCTTAATGCCTTTGTTAGCAGTAGGTGGCATTACTGCCAGCGGCAAAGAACACGGACATGCATCAGGATACTTACTGGCCAATCAGCCTGCATGGATCACCGCTTTAGTCAAC
>CAKARD010000126.1 GCA_916720425.1 uncultured Kingella sp.
TTGGATTTAAAACAAGCTGCAACCGCCAAAGTTACCACTCTTGCCCCCAGTGGAAAGCTAAAACATCGCATTCAAATTGAATTAACTGCCAATAAGATGGGTGTGGTTAACGCCCCCCCGCCCGCTATCAAAACGCAATACCGTGATCACAATAATAAGACTCATGACCCACTTAATGAGTTAATTGATCAACACATGTTATCCGATGAACAGCTCACCCCCCTCTTTGCACAAAAAAAACCAGCTACAAATGCGCCTATTATTATGATAGATGCGGGGCATGGTGGTAAAGATCCAGGTGCTTCAGGAGCAAGCGGTATCCAAGAAAAATCCATTGTACTATCTGTGGCTTTAGAGTTAAAAAAACACTTAGAAGCACAGGGTTACATGGTACATTTAACTCGTCAAGATGATCGCTTTTTATCTCTGAATAGCCGTAGAAAAATGGCGCATCAGGTTAAAGCAAATTTATTCATTTCCTTGCATGCCAATGCGACAGAGAATCCTACTACGCGCGGCACAGATGTGTATATTTGGGGAAACGCAAATAGTGATTATGTCAGAAAAATTGTGCAATCGGAAAACGCTGCTGATCGTAATTTAGTAGATGGTATGATACAAATGGAAAACGAAGAAGTTGCTGCCATTTTAAATGATATGATACAAACTAAAACCGCTGCAGACAGCACACGTTTGGGTAATTTAATTTTACGCCAAATGCTTAAATATACGAAATTACATAAAAACACAATAGATACCGCTAACTTTGCTGTTTTGCGCTCTTTGGATATTCCATCAGTATTAATAGAGCTGGGTTTTTTATCCAATCCAGAAGACGAGGCTTTGCTCAAAACTAAAAACTTCCAACGTAACGCTGCTCACGCCATCACTATGGCCATACAACAATATTTTAGTAAATCCTAAACCAGGTTTTAAGGAAGTCTATCATGCAAATATCATGGCGTCGTTATTTAGATCATCGTGCGATCACACTATTATTACTTGGTTTTTTAGCAGGTATTCCCTATTTATTAATTTTTTCCACTCTATCTTTATGGTTAATGGAAGCGGGGATAGAACGCAATACGGTTACTTTATTTAGCTGGGCGGCATTGGGTTATTCATTTAAATTTATTTGGTCGCCTTTAATCGATACCTTATCCTTGCCCCTGTTATCACCATTGGGACAACGACGTAGCTGGCTATGTTTAGCACAGATATTGATTATTTTTGCAATTATTTTAATTGCATGGATTGATCCCCAAGGCACGCAACATTTGCACTATATGGCCATGGGGGCGGTCTTATTGGGATTTGCCGCTGCCACACAAGATATTATCATTGATGCCTATCGTATTGAGATTGCGCCCAATAATCCAGCTATGCAAGCTATCATGTCCGCCACCTATACTGCAGGCTATCGTTTAGGAATGATTACATCTGGAGCAGGCAGTTTATTATTAGCAGCATACTTGGGCTCAGCTAAAACCCACTATCTTTATGAGGCTTGGCGCAATACCTATCTGATTATGGCCAGCATGATGGCATTGGGTATGTTTCTTACACTTTATTATGTGCGCGAACCCAATCATATGCAACCTCGCGAATCACTAAGCTCACGTAACAATATACGCCTGCTCTCAATTTTCATTTTAGCCATCATCGCATTTATTGTCCTATTTCGTGCGATGAGTCCTATTTTACCGACCCCTTCTTCTCCAATTGTTGGCTTATTTATAGAAATCTTTCATTTAGGTTCATCACTTGTCGGGGCCATAATGATGGGTTATTTTGGCATTAAAATTGGCATTGCGCCCAAAAACATTGTCATACAAACATGGCTTTCTCCCTTGTCTGATTTTTTTCATCGTTATGGCACACGAGCCATCATTTTATTGGCCTTAATCGGCTTATATCGCATATCTGATATCGTTTCGGGTGTCATTTCTAATGTTTTTTATGCTGATATGGGATTTAGCAAAGAAGAAATTGCTATGGCAGTAAAAATATTTGGAGTGATATCCTCTATTGCAGGGGGAATCATGGGTGGCGTGTTGGCACAACGCTTTCGTATTATGAAGATGATGATGCTAGGTGGTATTGCTGCAGCAGCAACCAATCTTTTATTTGCTTACCTAGCAACACGTGGGCATGATGTTATATTTATGTACATATCAGTTGGCTTAGATAATTTTGCAGCTGGTTTAGCAGGTACAATTTTTGTCGCTTTTTTATCAACTCTAACTAATATTCGTTTTACTGCGACACAATACGCATTATTTAGCTCACTGATGACATTACTACCCAAAACACTAGGAGGATATTCAGGCAGTATCGTTAATCATATTGGTTACGCACCTTTTTCTTTTTTACCGCCGCGCTTGGTATACCAATTTTAGGATTAATTGTGTGGGCAGATACAATCTTATGTAAAAAAGACGCATAAAACTGCATGATATTATCAATTAATGTTAATATATGCTTTTCCGTGATACGTTTAATATTAAATTTTAGAAAAGAATCTTATGAACCGTCGTCAATTTTTAGGCTCCACGGCTGCTATTTCTGTTGCATCTTTAGCTGCCAGCGTTGCTCATGCACATGATGGACACGCCCATCATCACACAAGCGATACTCCCACCTCTACAAATCCTTATACTGCAATACGTCAAGCAGCCGCTCATTGCGTAGAAGCGGGTCAAGTTTGCTTAGCACATTGCATAGATTTGTTGAGTAATGGCGACACCAGCATGAAAGATTGCGCTCATGCAGTCAATCAAATGTTAGCATTTTGTGGTGCCATGCAAAACTTAGCCGCACAACAATCTGTTTTGTTGCCGCAATTGGCGAAAATATGCGTACAAGCATGTGAACAATGCGCAACAGCATGTAAAGCCCACATCAATCACCATGCCGAATGCAAAGCTTGTTATGAATCTTGCTTAAAATGCATTGAAGAATGCAAAAAAATTGCAAAATAAACTCAACCCCTTATTTATATCGCCTGTATAATCAGGCGTTTTTTTATAGTCATCAAAAAAATGAAAATTGCCACTTGGAATGTGAATTCTTTTAATGTACGTCAAGCGCAAGTTATGCAATGGCTAAATGAACAACAACCCGATATCTTAGTGTTGCAAGAGTTGAAGATGGAACAAGATAAATTCCCCGTAGCAGCATTACAAATGATGGGCTGGAATGTCGCTTGGCGTGGACAAAAAACTTATAATGGGGTCGCCATCATCAGCCGGCATCCTTTAGAAGACATACAATCTGGCTTACCATTATTACCTGACGACCCACAACAGCGGGTTTTAGCCGCAACCATTCATGGTGTACGCGTCATTAATGTGTACTGTGTCAATGGTGAAGCTTTAGATAGCCAAAAATTTATCTATAAACAACAATGGTTTGCTGCATTAACAGATTTAGTTCGGCAAGAATTAACACGTCACTCACAATTAATTTTATTGGGTGATTTTAATATTGCGCCCACAAATGAAGATTTATACAACCCCGAAGCGGGCGAAAAAATTTTATGCTCTCATCAAGAACGAACATGGTTTAAAGCATTATTGGATTTAGGTTTGACCGATGCATTACGCCATGTGTATCCCACAGGAAAATATGATACATGGTGGGATTATCGCGGTGCCATGTTCCAGCGTGGTTTGGGTATGCGTATTGATCATCTGTTAATTAGCCAAGCCATGACGTCTCGCTTGCAAGATGTAAAAGTGGATAAAGCCACCCGTGCATTAGAACGACCCAGCGATCATGCTCCCGTATTTGGGCTATTTACAGATTGATATGAATCGCCGTCAATTTTTAGCTTATTCCACTGGTTTCATTCTAGGCAGTAGTCTATCTTGGAAAACACATCAGTATTTGCATACCCCTTCTATTGTCACCCTAGACAAAAT
>CAKARD010000127.1 GCA_916720425.1 uncultured Kingella sp.
AACCCTAACGCACCTGTACATTTATTACTGATTCCTAAAGTACATTTAGCATCTTTAGCAGATTCTGATGACACACATCAGGCGCTATTGGGTAAAATGCTAACACGTGTTCCTAAGATTGCGAAGCAAGCGGGCCTAACCAACGGTTTCAAAACTCAAATTAACACAGGTAAAGGTGGCGGACAGGAAGTCTTTCATTTACATATGCATATTTTGGGCACGCCCACAAACTAAATTTTTATTTATACGTAAAGGAATTATTATGGGTTTAACTTCTATTTGGCATTGGCTGATTTTATTGTTAGTTGTAGTACTCGTGTTTGGTACAAAAAAACTACGTAATGTAGGCAAAGATTTGGGTAGTGCAGTACATGATTTTAAGGAAGGATTAGAAAAAGGCAACAGTGAAAATACGCAAAAAAAAGATGATGTCATTGAACATCAAGCAGTAACAACAGATGATAAAGATAAACCCGTTTAAATTATGTTTGATTTTAGTTTTGCTGAATTAATGTTAGCAGGCGTGATTGCCCTGATTGTTTTAGGGCCAGAACGTTTACCTACAGTGGCACGCAAAGCAGGGGAGTGGTTGGGCAAAGTACAACAATTGGCAGCAGGTGTAAAAGGAGAACTGACACAGCACACCCAAGTTAATGAGTTAGTCAAAATTAAAAATGATTTGCAAAATACTGCGACAGATATTAAGCAAGAGTTGCATGATTTTGGTGAAAAAGTGCAGGAACAGACTAATAGCGTGGCTCAAAAAATCACTTCTCCTGCTTGGGAAAGATTGCCAGAGCAAAAAACACCCGCTGATTTTGGTATAGATGAAATGGGTCAAGCTTTGCCTTTTACCCCCACTGCATGGCAAACACGCACACTAGCAAAACAAGCCATGATACGTAAAAAAGATCATCGTCCCCGTCATCGTCCAACTCCAAAACTTAGGAGCAGAAAATGACTGAAGAGCTTTCTCAAACTGGAGGAGAGGCACAACCACTGATAGAACATTTACTTGAATTACGGCGTCGTTTTATTTGGGTATTATTGGGAATTGGCATCTGTTTTATACTTGCTGTGCCGTTTGCGCAAAAATTGTATGCATTTATTGCTCAACCGCTAATGAGTGTTTTGCCTACAAATACCAGCATGATTGCAACAGATGTGGTGGCACCATTTTTTGTACCTCTAAAAGTTGCGTTAATGGTTGCTTTTTTGATATCCCTACCTAATACGTTGTATCAGATTTGGGCATTTGTTGCGCCTGCATTGTACCAAAATGAAAAGCGCTTAATTGTGCCATTGGTACTATCTAGCCTGATTCTATTTTTACTGGGTATGGTATTTTGTTATATTTTCGTGTTTCCTGTCATATTTAAGTTTTTCACCAGCAGTGCGCCTGTGGGTGTCAATGTTGCGACTGATATTAGCAATTATCTGTCTTTTGTGATGGGGATGTTTATTGCTTTTGGTATGACTTTTGAAGTGCCTGTATTCGTTGTATTATTGTATCGCATGGGTGTTATTACATTTGAGCAGCTCACTGTCGCGCGACCTTATGTTATTGTTGCTTCATTTTTTATTGCTGCTGTTGTTACCCCACCCGATATTTTAAGTCAAGTTATGTTAGCAATCCCAATGATTTTATTATATGAAGCAGGATTATTAGTCTGTCGTGTGGTAAAACCTAAAATTGAGGAAGAAACAACAAAATAATAAACAACCCTCAAAGTCTTATTGCTTTGAGAGTTGTTTGACTTATATATCATTAATGACCAATCATGCGATTCATGATTTTTTCACCTTTTAATTGATGCACAATTGCCATTGCAATATGACCAAATACAAAAATAAACAATACTATGCCCAACTTTCCGTGTAACATATTGCCCAAGTTATTCATCCATTCTATTTTTTCTGGGGCTTTTGCCATAATTTCAAGACCAAATATTTCCAATGGACCACGCGCTGAACCATATTGACGAACTAGACCAATAGCAGGAACCACTAGCATTAAACCATATAACGCTAAATGACCAAGTTTAACCATAACCCCGCCTTCAGGACGATGATGAAAGTTGATCATTGCCCAAATGAAACGCAATACGACTAAAATCATTAAAATAAAACCAATAGATTTATGATAGCCCATTAAGCTGTAATAATCTTCGTTAATATTCCAAGCAAGGGCGGTGAATAACATAAAAGCAAAGCAAAGTGCCATAATCCAGTGGAAAGCACGACTAATTGTGCCATAATATTCTTTTGTATCTTGTCGCATAGAATGTGTCCTTAAAATATTGTTTTATTTAAAAAGAACATTATAAGGAAAAGGAAAGACTTTGTCTTTTCCAAACAGGAAAAACTATTTTAAGAAATATTAGGAAAATGACTATGAACATTTGGCAAACCGCACGCTTTACACTAGATTTAAATTATCCCAAAATTATGGGTATTGTGAATCTTACGCCAGACTCGTTTTCAGATGGTGGGGTATATTCGCATACTATTTGTGATAGTTTGAATCATGCAGAACAATTACTACGTGATGGCGCGGATATTTTGGATATCGGTGGGGAATCTACACGACCTAACGCGAAAATTGTACCATTGGAAGAAGAATGGCAACGTGTCGCACCAATATTAGCAGAAGTTTCACGCTGGCAAGTACCCATTAGCTTGGATACGCGCCACACATTGATTATGCAACGTGCGATTGATTTGGGGTATATTGATATTATTAATGATGTGCAAGCACTAGAGGATAAAGGTGCAGTAAAAACCGTGGCGCAATCATCAGTGGGGGTATGTTTAATGCACATGCGTGGATTACCAGCAACCATGCAACATGATGTGCATTATCATGATGTGGTGCAAGAGGTGTGTCATTATTTACAACAACGTGTTGATGTATGCATCCAAGCAGGAATAAAACCAGAGCGCATAACATTAGATGTGGGTTTCGGTTTTGGAAAGAACTTGCAACATAATATAACGTTAATGCAACATTTAGCACAACTTCGCTCATCGTATCAGTTACCTTTGTTGGTGGGCGTATCTAGAAAACGAATGATTGGCGAATTAGCACAACGTGATAATCCGCAAGATCGTGTAGCAGGTAGTGTGGCTGCAGCTTTATTCGCTATCCAACAAGGTGCAAAGATTATTCGTGTTCATGACGTGCGTGAAACAGTAGATGCAATGCGTGTTTGGTTGGGTTTGACGACGGATAGTTAGTGGTGCGCGGCGCAACGCGCGTTCATGATAAAAAATAAAAAAAGGGTGTGGACAGTATCCACACCGAAACACACACACATCAAGAGGTTTCATATTAATATGGGTTTTAGGAGAAACAAACCCATAACATCATGAAACGTGATTAACCAAAAGTTTTTGATTAAAACATTCAAGCGATTAGTAAGGAGACCGTTGAATGAATGCTTGGCATTATTACGTATGCACAGCATAGATACTTTGATTTATGTCAAAAGACTTGAGTTGATTGATAAAAAATGTGAAATTTTGATTTTATGGCGTAAAATATATTGTTGTATGAGTAAATAAGGATTCAAAAATATGTTGTTGGGTGTAAATATTGATCATGTTGCTACTTTGCGTAATGCTCGTGGCGTGAGTTACCCTAGCCCTGTGGAGGCTGCAGCCATAGCCCAAACACATGGGGCAGATTTAATTACGTTGCATTTACGCGAAGATCGTCGCCATATTCGTGATAGTGATATTTTTGCGGTAAAAGAAGTGTGTCGTACGCGTTTAAATTTAGAAATGGCGATGACCCAAGAAATGTTATCTATTGCTGAAGATTTGGCACCAGAAGATGTGTGTTTGGTTCCTGAAAAACGTGAAGAACTCTCTACTGAAGGCGGTT
>CAKARD010000128.1 GCA_916720425.1 uncultured Kingella sp.
ATTCAAAGAGTTTTTTCCACTCTTTTAAAGACAAAACGCTGCCAGTGGGATTATCAGGAGAACACACAATTAATAACTGACAACGCGCCCATTTATCCACAGGCACGCTATCCCAGTCTGGCAAAAATTTTGGAGCAACAGTATTAGCAAACACCACTTCTCCTCCTGCCAATAAACTTGCCCCTTCATAAATCTGATAAAATGGATTAGGACAAATCACCACAGGATTATCTTGCGCATTTAACACCGTTTGCACAAACGAAAACAATGCCTCACGACTCCCCAATACAGGTAAAATTTCATGTTCAGGATCCAGCACTAAGCCATCATAACGTCTCAATACCCAATCAGCACACGCTTGACGCAATACAGATAAACCTAACGTTAGTGGATATTTAGACAAATCATCTAAATGTGCTATTAAAGCTTGTTTAACCACATCAGGCGTAGCATGCTTGGGTTCACCCATTTGCAAGGGTATGGTAGATAAATGTGAAGGAGGCTCAATGCCATTCATTAGCTCACGCAAGCGGGCAAAAGGATAGGGATGAAGCTTGGACAGATAAGGATTCATAATTCAAAGGTACTCACAAAAAAAACATTTTACCCTATTTTTATATAACTTGTTTTTAACCATAGCACGCGTTGCACCGCGTATGACGCAAAAAGGGCAAACATGGATTTCAATTACCATGCTTGCCCAATAGTTTATATCAATCGCTTATTTTTTCTTTTGTGGTGGCAAATCGGTACAAGTACCCATAGCAACTTCAGCGGCCATACCAATGCTCTCACCCAAAGTTGGATGTGGATGAATGGTTTTGCCAATATCTACCGAATCACAACCCATTTCAATTGCCAAGCAAATCTCGCCAATCATATCACCAGCATTAGGCCCCACAATGCCACCACCAATAATCAAGCCTGTATCAGCATCAAAAATCAGTTTAGTCATACCGTTATCACAGCCATTGGCAATAGCGCGACCAGATGCCGCCCATGGAAATACGGATTTGGTAATTTTTTTACCTTCTGCTTTAGCCGAAGTTTCGGTAACACCAACCCAAGCCACTTCAGGAGAAGTAAACGCCACACCAGGAATCACACGCGCATCAAAGTAAGCTTTGTGCCCCGCACAATTTTCAGCAGCAACATGTCCTTCATGCACCGCTTTGTGCGCCAACATGGGTTGACCCACAATATCACCAATCGCATAAATATGCGGTACATTAGTGCGTTGTTGTTTATCCACTTCAATAAAGCCACGTTCAGTGACTGCCACACCTGCTTTTTCTGCACCAATCAATTTACCATTGGGTAAGCGTCCTGTTGCGACCAAGACGGCATCATAACGTTGAGGTTCTTTAGGCGCACCTTCACCTTCAAAGCTAACATAAATGCCCTCTTCTTTGGCCTCTACGGCAACCGTTTTGGTGTTAATCATAATGCGATCAAAGCGATGTTCATTGGCTTTTTGCCATACTTTAACCATATCACGATCGGCACCTTGCATTAAACCGTCCATCATCTCTACGACTTCTAGGCGTGTGCCAAGTGTGCTATATACCGTCCCCATTTCTAAACCGATAATACCACCACCAATAATCAACATGTTTTTAGGAATAAATTGCAATGCCAAAGCACCTGATGAATCAATAATACGCGGATCTTTTGGGATAAACGGCAAGTTAAACACACGACTGCCTGCGGCGATAATGGCATTTTTAAAGGCAATGACTTTTTTCTCACCTGTTTCAACAGCGTGTTCATAAGCATCAGATTGCGTCAAGGATACTTCCATATGATTAGGGCTGATGAATTGACCGTTGCCTTGAATCACTTCTACTTTACGACCTTTTGCCATACCCGACAAACCACCTGTTAAACGGGAGACGACTTTGTCTTTATATTGGCGCAATTGGTCAATATCAATTTCAGGATCAGCAAATTTAATGCCATTAGCGGCCAAATGTTTGGCTTCCTCTAATACATCTGCATTATGTAACAATGCTTTAGAAGGAATGCAACCTACATTTAAACACACACCACCCAAGGTTTTATAGCGCTCAACAATGGCTACTTTTAAGCCTTCATCGGCTGCAGCAAAAGCCGCAGAATAACCACCAGGCCCACCACCCAATACCACAACATCATATTCGCTATCTGCTGCTCCCCCAAAGCTGGCGGCTTGAGGCACTGGAGCAGGAGGAGTAACAGGGGCTTCTGCTTTGGGAGCGGAAACAGCCTCACTGACACCAGCCGCTTCAACCAACGCAATAATGCCACCTTCTGAAATTTTATCCCCCACTTTAACGCGCACTTCTTTGACCAAACCTGCTGCCTCTGCTGGCACGTCCATAGTAGCTTTATCGGTTTCTAGGGTAATTAAAGTTTGTTCCACGTCAACGCTATCACCTGCTTTAATTTCTACGGCGATAATATCTACGTTTTCATGTCCACCAATATCAGGCACTTTTAATTCAATTAAACTCATATTGAACCTTTCTGATTGTACATTCATTAAAAACAGTCACACAATTGGATTATACCGCGATTTATAGACGCTTTGTAAGACTATACATAATAAGCAGTAGAAGATAAATTTTTGCCTAATAAAATTACATCTGCCAATTTTACATTTAAATCAAATAATTGATACAAATACCCTCAAGTTTGAAAATCCATACGTTCAAACAAAGCCAAGCTGGGGTGTATTGTGCGAAAAAATAATAGCAATGATAACCTGTATACCCAAGCTGGGCGCGCAAGTTAACATTTTCTGCAAAATATGCTTACCCAAACCTTTACCACGCATATTGGGATGAATATAAAGGCTGATTTTCGCTGTGATTTCATAGGCCGCACGGGAGCAGTAGTCACTAAAACTACTCCATGCAACAACTTGATCTAATTCATTTTTAATTACATAAAGTGGGCGTTGATTATTTTGATATGCATCAAACCATGCTTGCCACTCTACCACACTAACAGGTTGTAAATCGGCCGTCACTTGGCGCGAGGCAATGGTACTATTATAAATATTGATAATTTCAGGCAGATCTCGTATTTAAGCACGCTGTAAATCGCAATAGATATTTTGTATTCATTTAATAACAACTGAAATAAAACAGGAGCGAAACAACAATTAAAATATTCTCAACTGTCTATCGCCCCTGAACTATGCTGATATTTATTCTTTTGCCATTTCTATTAATGCCAATTGACGTTGATTTTCAGCGGTATCATGATGATCCGCATTATCCAACACATACGCTAATGCTAAACGTGTAGGAATGGTGGCTTCCAACGCCAAACTGGCTTCTAAATAACCTTGTGCTTTGCCCCATAATTGACGATAACTGGTCAATTCACCCAAACAACGCAACAAACGTGCATCTTGGGGATTTTCACGCAACCAAGCATCAGCGATATCAATGGCTTTTTGTTGTGTACGTTCATCTGAATGACGCACAGCCATCACAAATGGATTGAGCAAACTGGCATCATGTGTTAAAGGATAATGCTTACTTATCCATTCAATCGCATCATGATACAACCCCAAATCTACATATTTTTGTGCAATTGCGGTATCCATTGCACCATTTTTAAGATTTTCCGGAATACGGCGCACACACGCTTTCATGCCTGCATGATTATCAACCCGTGATAACAAATCATAATAAGCCACTTCAATATTTCGACTGGCTTCATCATCACTGATCGCGCCCGCACGGTACAGTTTCTCTGTTTTATCTAAAACAGTAATTGCATCATTTTTTACCAAAGCTAAACGTAATTGTAATTGCACCAAACGTGTCAGACGTGGATTAATTTGTGCTGCAGCCGTAAGATAATGCGCGGC
>CAKARD010000129.1 GCA_916720425.1 uncultured Kingella sp.
TTGATTTGTTGCGGTATAATATTATTTTCTTCGTTGAACTTGATTTGTTTTTCGCGACGGCGTTCGGTTTCATCAATCGCGGATTTCATGCTATCGGTGATTTTGTCGGCATACAAAATCGCTACGCCATTCACGTTACGCGCGGCACGTCCAATGGTTTGAATCAGACTGCGATGCGAACGTAAGAAACCCTCTTTGTCCGCGTCCAAAATGGCGACCAGCGACACTTCGGGAATGTCCAAACCCTCGCGCAACAAGTTAATCCCCACCAACACATCAAATAAACCCAATCGTAAATCTCTAATAATTTCAACTCGTTCTACCGTATCAATATCGCTGTGCAAATAGCGGACTTTTACGCCCAATTCGGTGTAATAGTCGGTGAGTTGTTCTGCCATGCGTTTGGTTAAAGTCGTTACTAAAACGCGTTCGCCTTTTTCTTTTCTGATGTTGATTTCACTTAATAAATCATCAACTTGACTTGAAACTGGACGAATTTCAATTTTCGGGTCAAGCAATCCTGTTGGACGCACGACTTGCTCCACAATTTGCCCCGCGTGTTCGGCTTCGTAGGCGGCTGGTGTGGCGGATACGAAAATCGTTTGCGGCATAACTCGTTCAAATTCCTCAAATTTTAACGGACGATTATCACGCGCAGAAGGCAGCCTGAAACCGTAATCCACCAAATTTTGTTTGCGAGACGCATCGCCTTTGTACATCGCACCAATTTGCCCAATGGTTACATGGCTCTCATCTACAAACAAAATCGCATTTTTGGGCAAGTAATCCATTAAAGTTGGCGGTGGTTCGCCCTTTTTTTTGCCCGAAAAATGACGGCTGTAATTTTCAATCCCTTTGCAAAATCCCATTTCGTACAGCATTTCCAAATCAAATCGCGTGCGTTGTTCAATGCGTTGTTGTTCCACAGGACGATTTTCTTTGGTATAAAAATCAATGCGTTCGCGCAATTCTTGTTTAATGGATTCGCAAGCGCGTAAAACCGTATCGCGTGGTGTAACATAATGGCTGCTTGGAAACACGGTAAAACGCCCAATTCGTTGGTGCAGGCTGCCTGAAAGCGGGTCAAACAAATCCAATCGCTCAATTTCATCATCAAATAAATGAATGCGTAACGCCACGTCCGAACTTTCAGCAGGATACACGTCCACCACGTCGCCGCGCACACGAAACGAACCGCGTTTGAAATCCAAATCGCCACGTTCATACTGCATGGAAACCAAAGTAGAAATAATATCGCGTTGGTTTATTGTGTCGCCTTCTTTGACGGACAAAATCATTTGTTGGTATTCGGTTGGGTTGCCGATACCATAAATCGCGGACACGGTCGCCACAATAATCACATCATTGCGCGTCATCAAATTTTTGGTAGCGGATAAACGCATTTGTTCAATGTGTTCGTTGATTGCGCTGTCTTTTTCTATGAATAAATCTCGGCTGGGGACATAGGCTTCGGGTTGATAATAATCGTAGTACGATACGAAATATTCCACTGCATTTTCGGGGAAAAATTCGCGCATTTCGGCATAAAGCTGTGCGGCGAGCGTTTTGTTGTGCGCCATGATAATCGCGGGTCGTCCGCTTTGAGCGATGACGTTTGCCATGGTGTAGGTTTTACCTGAACCTGTTACGCCAAGCAAAGTTTGACTGGATAATCCGTCTGATAATCCTTCCAATAATCCTGTAATTGCGGTGGGTTGGTCGCCTGCAGGTGGGAAAGGTTGATGGAGTTTGAAAGGAGAGTTTGGGTATTCCTTGATTGGCATAAGATAAAATTGGATTAAGAATAAAAAATTATTCATTATACTATTAGCTAGGGAAAATTAAATCTATAACGCTATGATCCACCCCAATATTGTCATGATTAATGCCAACATTTGTGCAGCTGAACCCATATCCTTAGCACGCTTTGCTAGTGGGCGGCGTTGCAAGGAAATATCATCAACCACAGCTTCAATAGCAGAATTGAGTAATTCTACAATCAACGAAAGAAAAGACATCATCATCAACATGATTTTGATTGAATGCTCAAAATCCATGCAGCATACACCTAATAGTAATAGGCTATGTAACAACAATAACTGTCGGAAAGCCGCTTCGTGTCTGAGAGCTGCTATTAAACCATCGCATGAATATCTGGCAGCACGGATAATACGGCGCAAACCGCCTTGTTTTTCAAGTGGGAGATTCATAGTTGTAGTGCCTTTAATTAATATTTCTATAGGTATTTTTAATTTTTTTATAAGCTTCGTTTAAGAGAGAAGGGCGACGTAAGTTAAATGATAATCCAATATTTTGTGTTCAAACGTCTGCTTAAAATCTTTGTGCATGGGCATTTGGGAAATACTGAATTCTAACATCTTTAAAACTGTTTTGCATTTTGTACCTTATGTTTGCATCATGAACGGCAAAGTCTTATAGCGTAACCTAAATAAAATTAACCGCTTGGCATATCTTATTTTGACAAGGTTGATAGGTAACGGTATGATTTTTATATTATGGATTGATAGGATAAAGCATGCAAAATAATCAACTTTACATCAATCCATACAGAAGGCATCAAAATTTGCACAGGTTGTTTTTTTAGGTAGTCTGAACGCTTGCGTCCCAGCCTAATTCATAAACAGAATCCATATTAACAAACAGCCTGCCCCCCCCTTTCAGGCCACAAGGAGTAAGTAAAATGACTCAACATGTTCAAACAGACACCTTTCTTAATGATGCCGAAATGCAAGACTTGACGGGATACAAAGCGGCACGCAAGCAATGCGAACAGTTGCGTTCCCAAGGAATCCCATTTTTTGTGAATGCGCGGGGCCATCCGCGTGTCGCACGTGAAGTGATTTTAGGTGGTTCAAAAAAATCTGCCCCTAAACCTGCGTCCAAATGGGAACCCAAAATATAGGCAGTTTGAAAAAATCTTAGCCCAATTACTGGTTGATAAAAAACAATATTTTGATTTTAAAATCATTTTTTGGTTTCGATATAAAGTGTTGTGTTCATTTTAACCCACCCATACCGAAGTCATACTCAATGAACCCGCAATCAAATGATCATTGAAAAATTCAATTTTTTCATCTGGCTCTCGCAGCGCCATCACATACAAGAGGGGCAAATAATGATCGGGTGTGGGTACGGAAAGCGCAGCACTTTCTCCAAAGCGTTCATAATGCACCAATGCATCGTTATTTTGTGTGATTATTGCGTGATTAATTTGATCACGGAATGTATGCGCCCAGTCATAACCCGCGTCAACTTGATTAATATGCTCCCAACTTATCGCTCTCAGATTATGCACAATATTACCACTACCGATAATCAACACCCCTTGTTCACGTAAAACAGCCAATTTTTTCGCTAAATTAAAATGCCATTCTACTGGTTGCAGACGGTTAAGACTCAGCTGTACCACAGGAATATCGGCATCAGGATACAGAAATTTCAAAACCGCCCATGCACCATGATCAAAACCACGTGTCGGATTCAGCTCAACTTTTTCTGGTTGTAATAATGACTGCACTTGTTTTGCCAATTGAGGTGAACCAGGCGCGGGATATTGCACTTGGCTAAGTGCTTCAGGAAACCCATAAAAATCATAAATCATTTCAGGATATTCAGCTGATGTAACTTGCAAACGGCTATGATACCAATGCGCTGAAATCATCAAAATTGCTTTTGGTTTGACAAAATTTTGCGTTATTAGGCTGAAATTCTGATTAAATGGATTTTCTTTATCTAACACATTCATCGGGCTACCATGCCCAACAAACAATACTGGCATTTTCATTATTTATCCTTAATAATTGATGAGATA
>CAKARD010000130.1 GCA_916720425.1 uncultured Kingella sp.
GTTCTTTGGCGGCTAGTACATGAGTACTCATCAATGCCATTAAAAAAGCAAATAAATGATGACGCGATAACATGTTTTTTCCTTATTATTATGGGTTAAAATTATACTCTACCGTAAAAATGCGGGGTGGGTATTATTTTTAACCGAAAATAACACATTTCAATAAAATCAATTAAGAATCAAATCATAATAATTTTTTTAATTTATTCAACATAATCATGACTAAAACCATAATTTTGATGATTAGCTTCATTATTATTTTTGGATTTGTAGATTGTGTTGTTAGAAATAAGCCATGCAATATGTTAAAATGAGTAATTTTATTTAATGGATAGATATGGGTTCAATTATGACGCAATCCAATGATTTTATTCGCATTCGTGGCGCGCACACACATAATCTAAAAAATATTGATTTGGATATTCCGCGTCATCAATTAGTTGTAATCACGGGTCTATCAGGTAGTGGTAAATCTTCTTTAGCATTTGATACTTTATATGCCGAAGGGCAACGTCGTTATGTAGAAAGCTTATCGGCATATGCAAGACAATTTTTACAGATGATGGATAAACCTGATGTGGATTTAATTGAAGGTTTATCGCCCGCTATTTCAATTGAACAAAAATCTACCAGCCACAACCCTCGTTCTACCGTGGGGACGGTAACTGAAATCCATGATTATTTGCGATTGTTGTATGCACGAGTTGGTACGCCCTATTGCCCTGAGCATCATTTGCCTTTGTCTAGTCAAACGGTATCGCAAATGGTTGATAGTGTACTGGCATTGCCTGAAAACACGCGTGTGATGATATTGGCACCAGTAGTGATGAATCGCAAAGGAGAATTTGTAGATTTATTTGCAGACTTACAAGCGCAAGGTTTTGCTCGTATACGTGTGGATGGTGAAATATACGAATTAAGTGAAGTCCCAAAACTGCAAAAAAATATTAAGCATTCCATCGATGTGGTGATTGATCGATTAAAAATTCGTGCTGATATGCAACAGCGTTTGGCAGAAAGTTTTGAGACTGCATTGCGTTATGGTGAAGAACGTGCTCTAGCTTTAGAAATGGATAGTCAACAGGAACATTGGTTTTCGGCCCGTTTTTCTTGTCCTGTGTGTTCGTATAGCTTGCCAGAATTAGAACCACGTTTGTTTAGTTTTAATAATCCATTGGGTTCTTGTCCCACTTGTGATGGTTTGGGTAGTACAGATTTTTTTGATCCTGAACGTGTGGTGGCACACCCTGAGTTATCCCTATCAGCAGGAGCCATTGAAGGTTGGGATAAGCGTAATCAGTTTTATTTTCAGATGATTCAATCATTAGCTAGCCATTATCATTTTGATGTGAAAACAGCATGGCAGGACTTACCCGAAAAAATTAAAAAAATTATTTTGTATGGTTCTGGCAAAGAAATCATTGAATTTCAATATTTATCTGAAAAAGGTACCCGCTTTAATCGTAGTCATGCTTTTGAAGGGATTATTGCCAATCTGGAGCGTCGTTATCGTGAAACCGATAGCGAAACCGTGCGAGATAAGTTGCGTGAATACCAAAGCCATCGTGCTTGTCCTGGTTGCCACGGCGCGCGTTTGCGTAAAGAAGCGCGACATGTTTTAGTGGGTGGACAAGCGTTACATGATATTTCTGCACAACCATTAAACCAAGCTTTGGCTTTTTTTGAAAATTTGCGATTAGATGGTAATAAACAACATATTGCTGAAAAAATCTTAAAAGAAATTCAAGAACGTTTAGGATTTTTGATTAATGTTGGGTTGGATTATCTGAATTTGGCACGCTCTGCTGAGACCTTGTCAGGGGGAGAAGCGCAACGTATTCGTTTGGCAAGTCAAATTGGATCGGGTTTAACGGGTGTAATGTATGTATTAGATGAGCCTTCTATTGGTTTGCATCAGCGCGATAATGATCGTTTATTGGCAACACTCAAACGTTTACGTGATTTGGGTAATAGCGTTATTGTGGTGGAGCATGATGAAGATGCGATTCGTCATGCTGACTTTGTAGTAGATATGGGTATAGGGGCAGGAGAACATGGTGGCAATGTGATTGTTGCGGGTTCGCCAAAAATCGTAATGCAAAATTCACAATCGCTCACAGGACAATATTTGAGCGGTGCAAAAACGATAGCTGTTCCCGATAAACGTACCCCTATTAATCCCCAACGTATGCTAACCTTATCAGGTGCGCGCGGCAATAATCTAAAAAATGTGACTTTAGAGTTGCCCTTGGGCTTGATTACTTGCATAACAGGAGTATCGGGTAGTGGGAAATCTACATTGATTAATGATACATTGGCAAAAATCACCGCGCGTGAATTGAATCGTGCTCATACTGAACCGGCCCCATATGACAGCGTGACGGGTTTAGAACATTTAGACAAAGTCATTAATGTGGATCAATCACCCATTGGCCGTACACCACGTTCCAATCCTGCGACTTATACAGGCTTATTTACGCCGATAAGAGAGCTGTTTGCTGGTGTCCCTTTAGCTCGTGAACGTGGTTATAGTGTGGGGCGATTTTCATTTAATGTTAAAGGTGGACGTTGCGAAGCCTGTCAAGGCGATGGTGTAATAAAAGTAGAAATGCATTTTTTGCCTGACGTGTATGTGCCTTGCGAAGTGTGCCATGGCAAACGTTATAATCGTGAGACCTTAGAAATACAATACAAAGGTAAAAACATCAGTCAAGTACTGGATTTGACTATAGAAGAGGCGCATCTCTTTTTTGATGCCATTCCCACGATTGCACGAAAATTGCAAACTTTGATGGATGTGGGTTTGGGTTATATCCGTTTAGGGCAATCTGCTACAACTTTATCGGGTGGTGAGGCACAACGTGTTAAATTGGCCTTAGAGTTATCCAAACGTGATACAGGTCGTACTTTATATATTTTGGACGAACCCACTACTGGATTGCATTTTGCAGATATTGCGCTATTGCTAGATGTGATTCACCGTTTAAAAGGCAAAGGCAATAGCATTGTGATTATTGAACATAATCTAGATGTTATCAAAACTGCAGATTGGATTGTAGATTTGGGGCCAGAAGGGGGAGAAGGAGGCGGAAAAATCATTGCTCAAGGCACACCAGAACAAGTTGCTAAAAAAATTAAGGTCAGTCATACTGCCCAATATTTAAGTGCCATACTCAAACGATCATGAAGCTTAATTTACCGATTAGGTGTTGGTTATTTTGCACCGTGATAGATAATTTTGGTGATATTGGTGTATCGTGGCGATTAGCGCAACAGTTGTCTCAACGTTTGGGTTGGCAAGTGCATTTATGGTTGGATGATGATGTGGCTTTGCGTGCGCTGGTGTTAGATGTTCCGCCCACTTTTCCTGCAATACATCAACATATCCACTTACACCATTGGCAAGAAGGCAAAGATGTGGCAGACATCGATCAGCTCATTTTGCCCGATGTGGTCATTGAAACTTTTGCATGCCATTTACCCAATAACGTATTGCATATGATTGAACAGCATCATCCTATTTGGCTTAATTGGGAATATTTAAGTGCAGAAGATTGGGCAGTACGCACACATTTAATGCCCTCATTGCAGCATAATGGCAGTGAAAAATATTTTTGGCAAATGGGATTTGTGCCTCAATCGGGCGGGTTATTGCGAGAAATAGATTATCGTGTTCCATCAATTCCAAAATCATCAAATATTCAAATTTTTGCGTTTACTTATGCCTCTGCTGTTTGGTCACAATGGGCG
>CAKARD010000131.1 GCA_916720425.1 uncultured Kingella sp.
TTATGGATCAACTCTACGAAGAGTACGTTGGGATTCACCTAAAATCAAAGAAATCCAAGCCATGCTAATCAATAAAGATGCAAATAGAATTTGTCGTGGCACAATGGCATAACCCCATAATGCCAATCCTACGCCCGCAAAGACAGGGGATTGCGCCCCTAAAAAATGTCCAATTGGTAATAATCCAACCGAACCAATTAAAATTAACACGACACTGCGACCAAAATGTTTCCCTAAAAAATGGTATCCTGCCATGCCGCAACCTAATAATCCCCACACACTAAACCACACGCTAGCCAATCGGCTAGCAGCAAATGGCTCAGCGGCCCATGGCGTGAGTAGTTTTTGAAACAATATGGCTGTTTTAATATAAATAGGTGCAATATCAAAATGAGGACTACCATTATATAAAGGTAAAACCGTATTTTGTTCAATTGCAGCGACGATCAAAGCGTAAACTCGCGGTTCAGCAGGTTTCCATAAATCGTGTGAAAACACTCCTGGCCATAACCAAACAAATACCAATAACAACAATGCCCAAGGATATTCTCTGCGAGCAGTAGTCGTTGGTTTTGAATTGGACGTATAAGTAAGCATGATATTAATGATTAAATGAAAGTAGGGATTATACCCGATAGTGCATAAATAAAACCCAATATCATTAAATATACGATATTGGGTTAAATTCAAATATACTAACAGATTAAAACTATCTTTTTAACTACGCTATCCAAGAAGCCACTTTAGCTGCACCTTCTTCACTAAATAACCAACGTGCCAAACCAAACCACCCCCCTGCGCCCAACACTGCAATAGTCATATTTAATGCCATAGTGCCAGAAAATCGTTCAACCAATTCTAATACAATCACCACATACACAAATAAAATGCCCCATATTGCCATAAGTTGTTTATCAAAATTTGGCATTCCGCTCCACTCCATCAATGCTTTAATGATAATGGCTAAAACTGTAAAACCCAAAGCTTCACCTAATGAATTTACATCACGATTAGAAGACCAAATGCACCAAAAACCTAAAATAAATGCAATCAGCATATATGCGCCAATCATAATCAACAAGTCCCTTATTACAAATTTATCTTAAATAGACTAAAATCTAAAAACCGCTTTACTCTGCATTTATTTTACAAAGCAAGCGGTTTAATTGCAAAAAATTACGCTACTAATATTAAGTTAACGGTAATTTTACAACAGACTTAGATTAGCTACGCAATTCCCTACGTAATATTTTACCCACATTAGACTTAGGTAATTCATCACGGAATTCTATTTCACGTGGTACTTTATAGCCTGTTAATTGAGAGCGGCAATAATTAATGAGTTCCTCTTTAGTTAAGCTAGAATCTTTTTTTACTACAAATAATTTAATTGCTTCTCCTGTTTTTTCATTGGGTACGCCTATACAAGCCACTTCCATAACTTTGGGGTTATGCACTACCACGTCTTCAATTTCATTAGGATAAACATTAAAACCAGATACCATAATCATGTCTTTTTTGCGATCGACAATTTTAAGTGAGCCATCTTGATTCATCACAGCAATATCGCCTGTTTCTAGCCAACCATCTTGATCTATTACTTTAGCCGTCTCATCGGGGCGATTCCAATAACCTTGCATGACTTGCGGACCTTTAATCCATAATTCACCTGCTTCGCCAATGGGGGTGAAACCGCCTCGCCCATCACGAATTTGCACATAAGTACTGGGCAAAGGCAAACCAATTCCGCCTGTATATTCTGTGATATTAAGTGGGTTAACGCATACTCCGGGGCTGGCTTCGGTTAGGCCATAGGCATCTACCACTGCAGTTCCTGTTACTTTTTTCCATGCTTCTGCCGTAACCTGTTGCGTTGCCATGCCCCCAGCGACAGTCAGCTTCCACGTAGAAAAATTCAGTTTGGCAAAATCAGGTTTATTAAGCAAACCACGAAATAAAGTATTCAAACCAATAAACACGCTAATAGGCTGTTTTTGCAACTCTTTGATAAATCCATCTAAATCTCGAGGATTGGTAATCAATATACTTTTGCAACCCGCTTGAATAAACAGTAACAAATTTACGGTTAAAGCAAAAATATGATACAAGGGCAAAGCGGCAATAACCGTTTCTTTGCCTGCTTCTAGCTTGCATTTCATCCACTCTGAACCTTGAAGCATATTGGCACAAATATTACCATGCGATAACATCGCACCTTTAGCCACGCCTGTTGTGCCGCCTGTGTATTGCAAAAAGGCCAGATCTTCTGGATTAATCTCCACTGGTGTAAACGTTTGCATGGTACCTTGTTTTAACGCGCTATGAAAAGGTATGGCTTGAGTAATTTGATAGCTGGGTACCATTTTTTTTATATAGCGCAAAACAAAATTTATAAGGGTACCTTTAATTGCACCAAACATTTCACCCACATTAGCTACTATCACATGTTTAATTTGAGTTTTGGGTAAAACCAATTCTAAGGTATTGGCAAAATTCTCTAGAACAACTATAGTTTCTGCACCACTATCATTAAGCTGGTGCTCTAGCTCACGCGGTGTGTAAAGTGGATTAGTATTAACCACCACCATGCCAGCTTGCAAAATACCAAACACGGCAATAGGATATTGCAATACATTAGGCATCATGACAGCCACGCGTGAGCCGCGAGGCAATTTCAGTACGTTTTGTAAATATGATGCAAATTGTGTTACCAACTGTCCGATTTCACGATAACTTAATTCACGCCCCATATTGTAAAAGGCGATTGAATCTGTGTATTTTTCTACGCTTTCATTGAACACTTGTGAGATAGAACGATAACGATTTACATCTATATCGGCATTGATGCCTTGCTCATAGCTATTGAGCCAAATTCTGTCCATTCTTTAGATTCCTTAAAGGGTATGGTTGATGCACAATTTTTGTGCTAGGGTGTGGGAAAAATCCCACGCGTGATACGTGACAAGGCGCGTGTTCACGATAAAATATCAACGTTTAGCAAAACCTTGCGCTTGAATAATAGACAACACATTAGGACGAACAGCTTGTCCCCAGTTGGCACGAAATTGTGCTACCCAATCGCTGTCTATGCTACCGCGTTCTTGATAATATTGACGTACAATGTCGTTATACGCACTCAGTTTTGCTATATCTGTGCTTTGATATTGGTTGTGCGACACAATAAGTGATTGGGGTAAACGTGGGCGCATCATAGGATCTTGGGCTGGGTAACCCAAACACATACCCACTATAGGTAATACACCTTGTGGCAATTGCAAAAGCTGAATAATGTGATCCAAATCATTACGTATGCTACCAATAAATACGCCCCCCAAACCAACACTCTCTGCCGCCAATAAAACATTTTGTGCAAAAATACCCACATCCACTGCCCCTACTAACAACACTTCTGTCCAATCGGTTTGTACTTCTGGCAACAAGGCATGGGCGCGTGTGGTATCGGCACAAAATACTAAAAATTCGGCACAATGTTCAACATAAGGATGACCACCTTTTCCGTTGCCGACACAAATAGAGCGAATGGCAGCACGTAATTGAGGATCGCTCACGCGAACTACGCTGACACTTTGCAAAAAGCTAGACGTAGAAGCAGCTTGTCCTGCAGCAATCAGTGTTTCTAATAATTCTGGCGCAATGGCTTGCTCAGTAAATTTACGTATAGAACGGTGGGCAAATTGTGTGTGTAAGGTTTCTTGACTATGTTGTTGCA
>CAKARD010000132.1 GCA_916720425.1 uncultured Kingella sp.
TCCCCCAATCCGCCAAAAATTTTTTAACACTCTATTTCTGTTTTAACAGAAATTACAGAAAAGGAAATAATATGCTACAAGCACAAAATGGGTTACGGTATGCCATTGCTTTAGTTTGGTTGTGGAGTGGCATACAGCCACTATGCTTTGCCAATCATCAGGCTTTGGACTTATTGCAACAAATCGGCATAAAACAAATGGCAATACAATGGTTCTTACTCATTAGCTCATCGCTATTAGATGTTATTTTGGGATTATTGTGTCTAACTAAATGGCATAAATCTACTGTATTTTGGCGTTTACAAATTATATTGGTTCTGGGCTACAGCGCAATCATTGGCATATTATTACCACAAATGTGGCAACACCCTTTTGCACCATTAATTAAAAATCTGCCTATTTTAGCTATTTTGTATTTTTTATTTCAACTAAACCAGGAACAATCATCATGAATACCTATTTAATTGTGAAAACCTTGCATATTATTTCTGCTACTTTGATGGTGGGGACGGGTTTTGGTACAGCATTTTATTTGTTTTGGGTAAACCGCTCAGGTTCTATTGCTGCTCAAGCTGTGGTTTCTAAGTGGGTCATAAAGGCGGATTGGTGGTTTACCACGCCTGCTGTGGTTTTTCAGCCTTTATCGGGCTTATGGATGTTGCATTATCAGGGTATGCCTTTTACATGGGTTGGGGCTTGGCTGTGGGTAAAATGGACTTTGATTTTATATGTGTTTGCAGGAGCATGTTGGCTGCCTGTCGTTTGGTTGCAAATTAAAATGGCACATCAAGCCATGCAGGCATATGTGACAGGCGCGGATACTTTACCTGATCATTATCGCCACTACCAACGCTGGTGGGAATGGCTCGGTTATCCTGCTTTTTGCATCACAGTTGTAATTTATTTTTTAATGGTATTAAAACCCATGTAAGAGCGAATCATATAATGAATATTTTATTATTAGGTGCAACAGGTTTTGTGGGACGACACGTTTTGACTCTCTTGCGAGAGCGTGGTGATAATGTTAGTACACCCACACACCAGCAACTCAACTTGTTAAATCTTAACCCAAACCAAGCATACATGATGTTAGAAAATCAAGATGTCGTGATTAATTGCATTGGTTTGATGAGTCGTCACGCCATGGTATTAGAACAAATTCATCATCATGCACCACGCCAGCTGGTTCAGTGGGCCATAAGCGCAGGCGTAAAAAAATGGATACAATTATCAGCATTAGAGGCCAATGCGCAACATAACGTTCCATTTTTGGGTAGTAAAGGACGCGGTGATGAGGCTATTATTCATAGTGGCATAAACTGTTTTATTGCACGTCCTTCTATTATCTATGGACGTGGCGGAGCAAGTTGCGAATTATTTATTAAACTGGTACGGTTTCCTATAATTGCTCTTCCCAAAGGTGGCGATTTTCTCTTGCAACCGGTGCATATTCAAGATGTAGCCCAAGGATTGATTGCATTGATACATCATACTTTGCCACCAAGAATTATTGCATTTACGGGCAGGCAAGCCCTAAGTTTAGCCAACTACTTACGCACCATAAAGCAAGGTCTATATCAACGTGACAATTTACGGATTATGACCATCCCAAACTCACTTATTCAACCTTTTTTACCCTTATGTAGCTATTTAAGCAACGGCATGATAAGTGCGGATAGCTTGCAATTATTAAGTGATGGTTCATGTGCTGATTATGGTATGTTTGCTCAATTATTGGGGCGAGTACCGCGTAAACTAGAGGCGTTTTTTGATGAAAATTAGGACATGATGCATTAAGCGTGCAACATTGCCTTCATTAAACTGTGCCACTCTATCAGAACCCGTCAATTCGTGTCATGCATTACGATATTTTATTTAATTCAATCAAAGCATTTTTGGCATAGGTATTATCTTGTTCGGCAGCATGTTGCCACCATTTTTTGGCTCGATCAAAATCTACTGCAACACCTAAACCTTCAGCATAAATTAAGCCTAAATGAAATTGCGCACCATCATGACCCTGCTCTGCCGCTTGAGTAAATAAATCTATGGCTTGCGACATATCTTGTGGTACGCCAAATCCTTCTTGATACAATAAACCTAAATTAAACATGGCATCGGTATTGTTTAGTTTTATGGCTTGGCGATACAGTGAAATGGCACGTTCATAATCACGTTTAACGCCTAAACCATCATCATATAACACTGCCAGATTGTATAATGCTTCATCATCGTCTTGCATAGCAGACTGTTGCCAATACTGTGCGGCTTGTTGATAGTTTTGCTCACAACCTAAACCTTCGGCATAAAAACGGGCAATTTGATTGCAAGCTTCTATATCGCCTTGTTTTGCGGCTTGTTGATACCAGTATAGGGCTTGGGCATAATCCTGCGCTACCCCTTCGCCATTTTCATACATTTCTGCCACAATAAACTGAGCGGCTTCATCACCTTGCTTGGCTGCGGCAGTAAACCAATAGATTGCTTGTTGTGGATCACAGGCAATACCCATACCATGCAAATACATCAGTGCTAACTGATATTGTGCGTCTATATCACCTTTTTGTGCAAAATGGCGTAAGATAGGATAAGCAGCTTGATAATTATTTTGTTCTATATATTCAAAAGCACGCTGTAATTGGGCAAGATTAAAAAGTTGGTGAATATTCTGTGGCATAGTAAACTTTCTGTAAGGGAGTATGAGGGTTTCCCTGCGCATGGTACGCGACAAAATCTATGTTCATAAATAAAAAATTATACATTGTGCATATAGGTGGCTTGTTTTAAAGCATTAAAACAGCTGGGTAACACTTCAAATATCATGGCTAGCTGACGATAGAGTACAGAATTTTGCGTCCCTACATGGGCTAAAATATTTAGCTGATTAAGTTGGCTCTCTAGCTGTTTATAATGTTCTTCAAATTGCCTATCATTCCATATGTTCATGTGCGCAAGCAAGGTGACCATGTGTTGTGCTGTAGGATAAAATTGCTGTAAAAATTCACGCTCTTCTTCGTTATCTGATTGAATTTTATCACGATATGCACCCAAAGCAGAGATGTAACTTAATAAAGCATAATTGGTTTTTAATAGTGTAAACCCGACACTTAAATAACTACTGTTTTTTTCAGGATCGGCTGACATATCGGATAATAAACTGGATAATGCGGCCGCTTGGTCATGGCTGGTACGTCTTGCTAGACGATAACTGGCGTTATCATTGCTCTTGCCTGTATTCAGTTCCCGCAAAACGGCTTCAAGATATGTTGCACTGCTGTGTATCGCCGCAACACTGGTTTTATCCAACGAAATGTATTTCCAATCAGGCCATAAAAAATACACAGCTATGCCAGATAAGCTGGCTCCCACTATGGTATCTATCATGCGTGGCACAAAAAATCCCGCAACATCAAAACCCATAATAGAAAATCCCATCATGGCTTGTATGGTAATAAAAAAGGTGGAATAGCTATATTTATTGCTGCGTGAATAAAAAAACAATATCAAGGCAAAAGTGGCAACAATAATTCTACCCAACAAACTTAATTGTAATGACGCAATCAAGGCACCCATTAACACCCCTAAAGATGTACCCAAAATACGATGTAATAGCCGTGATTTTGTGGCTGAATAGTTGGGTTGGCACACAAATACAGCAGTGAGTAAAATCC
>CAKARD010000133.1 GCA_916720425.1 uncultured Kingella sp.
TATTGTTTTGGTGGATGAAGCTTCAATGTTAGATAATTATTTGTTTTTACAACTACTTAATGCTTTGCCCAATCGCTGCCGTGTCATTATCTTGGGAGATGCAGAACAGTTGCCATCGGTTGGCTCTGGGGCAGTGTTATCCGCTTTAAATCAATCAGAAAACTTGCGCGTTAAAGATATAGAGGCATTAAAAAAACTATTACCTGAACGAAAAGATTGGTCCACTTTATCGGCACAACACGCGCGTTTAAATCATAGCCATCGTTTTCGTAGCATCAGTGGAATTGGCATCTTGGCTAAGCGAGTGTTATCGGGTGCTGTAGAGGCCTGGGATAGTTTTGCTCAGTTTTCGCCAGACTTAAAAGTGGAACAGGGTGAGATTTCATCTTTAATCACGGCGTTATGGCAAAAGCATCACAACTATTGGAAAGCGATTGAACAAGGTGAAGTTTCTGCTGCATTTGCTGAACAAGAACGCCTAATTATTTTGACGGCACTACGTGAAGATAGTCATCGCATTAATCAAGCCTATCACCAATATTTACAACAAAAAGGCAAGATGATGCCTAATAGTAGATGGTTTGCGGGACAAACCATCTTGATTACGCGAAACTTTCCCGCACAACAACTTTATAATGGTGATGTTGGGGTGATTATGCAGCCCAAAGGGAGCGAAACCTTGCTGGCATGTTTTGCCAGTGAAGAGGGGTATCGCACTTTACCATTAAGTCGCTTGCCAGAACATGAAACAGCCTTTGCCATGACCGTGCATAAAAGCCAAGGCTCAGAATATGAAGAAGTGTGGTATTACGCACCACGTATCATACCCGCTAGTCGTGCTTTACTTTATACCGCCATCACACGATCCAAACAACGATTGATTTATTGGGGTGATGAGAGCAGTTTTAATCTCGCTATTCATAATGTTGCACCGCGTCATAGTGCATTAGCTCATTTTTTGCGTACATGATAAAATACGCTTTTTTAGGAAGAATTAAATGAAAAAAATATTTTTTGCACTGCTTGCCAGTATTGCTTTAATGGCACAAGCCGATGGTATTGAAGGTAAATGGCGCACGATGGATGATGAAACAAAAAAGCCTAAAGCCATTATTACTATTAGTCAATCAGGGGGGGTATATAACGGCACAATTACAGGACTGGCAGAGGGTGTAAATAATGTGTGTCCTGCTTGTGGTGGAAACAAACCCTTGATTGGTTTAACTGTCGTGCGTGGTTTAAAAGCAGAAGGCGAAAACCAATACGAAGGTGGACGTATTTATGATCCCAAAAGTGGTAAAACATATAAATCTAAAGCGACATTATCCGCTGATGGTAAAACGCTAAAAGTGCGTGGTTACATAGGTATCTCGGCTCTTGGACGAACACAAACTTGGACACGCGTGCAATAAATTATTAGATAGCACTAAACTATGCTAGAATGAAAAAGATTATTTTATGCTTAGTCAAATACTAAAGATATTCATGTGTGTAAGAAGTCGTAATGGAATGGGGCGTATTGCTTGCACCCTATACGTTAGAAATTAACGTGAATATCATGAGTATTTTTCAAGCAAAGCAATTTAGGAAAAACAATGTTTAATAAATATATCAAAACCTTTCAATACGGCAATCATACTGTAACTTTAGAGACGGGAGAGATTGCGCGTCAAGCAGCCGCTGCTGTTAAAATATCTATGGGTGAAACTGTAGTCTTGGTCACAGTAACGACTAACAAAGAAATTAAAGAGGGACAAGATTTTTTTCCTTTGACGGTGGATTATTTTGAACGTACTTATGCCGCAGGACGCATTCCAGGCGGTTTTTTTAAACGTGAAGGCAAGCAAAGTGAAAAGGAAATCTTAACGAGTCGTTTAATTGATCGCCCGATTCGCCCATTGTTCCCTGAAGGTTTTTATCATGATGTGCAAATTATCGCCATGGTTATTTCTTCTGATCCAGAAATTGATAGCGATATTCCAGCTATGATTGGTGCCTCTGCTGCTTTGGTGTTAAGTGGGGTACCTTTTGCAGGTCCTATTGGTGCTGCGCGTGTGGGTTATGTTAATGGTCAATATTTGCTCAATCCAGGTAAAACAGAATTAGCCAATTCTCAATTGGATTTGGTTGTAGCAGGTACCGAGCGTGCTGTATTGATGGTGGAATCAGAAGCACAAATCTTACCCGAAGAAGTCATGTTGGGTGCGGTAGTATTTGGTCATGAACAGATGCAAGTGGTCATTAAAGCCATTAATGAATTTGCTGATGAAGTCAACCCCGAACAGTGGGATTGGAAAGCACCCGAAACTAATGTTGCTTTAATGGAAAAAGTACGTCAAATTGCAGGTGAGGCGGTCACACAAGCATTTAAAATTCGCCAAAAACAAGCACGTGTTGCAAAATTGGACGAAGCTTGGGCAGCAGTTGAAGCCGCTTTGATTACTGAAGAAACGGATACTTTAGCAAAAAATGAAATCAAAGGTATCTTCAAGCAACTAGAGGCCGAAGTTGTGCGCGGTCAAATTTTGTCTGGGTATCCGCGTATTGATGGGCGTGATACGCGTAGCGTACGTCCTTTGAATATTCAGACCAATGTGTTGCCTCGTACACATGGTTCAGCATTATTTACTCGTGGTGAGACTCAAGCTTTAGCAGTGGCAACTTTGGGCACATCACGCGATGAGCAAGTGATTGATGCGTTAACGGGCGAATATAATGATCGCTTTATATTGCATTACAACTTTCCTCCCTATTCCACTGGAGAAGTGGGACGTGTGGGTTCTCCAAAACGCCGTGAAATTGGTCACGGACGCTTAGCAAAACGTGCTCTTGTAGCGGTGTTGCCTGATCCTGAAGATTTTAATTATACAATTCGTGTGGTATCAGAAATTACAGAATCCAATGGTTCATCATCTATGGCTTCAGTGTGTGGTGGCTGTTTGAGTTTGTTATCGGCAGGTGTTCCATTAAAAGCACATGTAGCGGGAATTGCCATGGGCTTGATTTTAGAAGGCAATAAGTTTGCAGTATTAACTGATATTTTGGGTGATGAAGATCATTTGGGTGATATGGATTTTAAAGTTGCAGGGACAACTGAAGGTATCACAGCATTGCAAATGGATATTAAAATTCAAGGTATTACCAAGGAGATTATGCAAATTGCTTTGGCACAAGCTAAAGATGCACGTTTACATATTCTAAATCATATGCAACAAGCCGTATCGGGTCCACAAGAATTATCACAACACGCACCACGCTTATTCACCATGCGCATTAATCCCGATAAAATTCGTGAAGTGATTGGCAAGGGGGGTGAAACGATTCGTAATATTACTGCTGAAACTAATACAGAAATCAATATTAGTGATGAAGGTGTGGTAACCATTGCTGCCACTACTTCAGAAAATGCTGAAGCAGCACGTGAGCGTATTGAAATGATTGCTGCCGAAGTGGAAGTGGGTAAGGAATACTCAGGCACTGTGATGAAGCTGCTTGATAATAATGTGGGTGCAATTGTCAGCATCATGCCAGGTAAAGATGGTTTAGTGCATATTAGCCAAATTTCTCATGAACGCGTGCGTAATGTGGGAGATTATTTGAAAGTGGGTCAAGCGGTGCAAGTGAAAGTTTTGGAAGTAGATGATCGTGGTCGTAT
>CAKARD010000134.1 GCA_916720425.1 uncultured Kingella sp.
CAGCGACCTGCGGATTAACAGTCCGTCGCTCTACCGACTGAGCTATCAGGGAATATTTTCCTATTATATCAATAATAATTGGCTTGTCAAGAATTTTATTCTATTGCATACAAAAATCTTTCATACTCTTAAATAAAATTTATCTCTTGCATGATTATTTAATGCAGTTTAACGTTAGCCTATTCCCAACCCTTGAATTAAGGATATATCATGTTACTCAGTCACAATAAAAAGTTAAGTTTTGAATTTTTCCCTACACGTACGCCAGAGGGGCGTGCAAAACAAGTTAACACACGTAAACAATTAAGCCAATATGCCCCTGCTTTTTTCTCTTGTACATCAGGTGCAGGTGGTTCCACACGCGATGGTACATTACAAACTATTCACGATATTTTAAGTGAAGGTGTCGCTGCTGCGCCACATTTACCCTGTATTGGTATGACTCAAAACGATATCATAGAATTATTAACCCAATATCAAGAAATGGGCGTACGCCATATTGTGGCTTTACGTGGTGATATTCCTTCTGGGCTTGGGTTGGGTTCAGGTGGCATGCGTTATGCCAATGAGTTGGTAGAATTAATTAAAACTGAATTTGGTGATGATTTTCATATTGAAGTTGCGGCATATCCAGAATATCACCCCCAAGCACGTAGTGCAGAAGATGATTTAAACCACTTTGTGCGTAAAGTGAAAGCAGGCGCAGATTCCGCGATTACACAATATTTTTTCAACCCTGATGCATATTTTCGCTTTGTAGATGATGTACAAGGCCGTGGTGTAGATATTCCTATTGTACCAGGAATTATGCCCATTGCTAGTTTCTCTAAGTTGGCACGTTTTTCAGATACTTGTGGTGCAGAAATCCCACGTTGGCTGCGCCTAAAACTACAATCATATGCAGATGACACAGCAGCCATTAAAGCTTTGGCTTTAGACGTGGTAACTGATATGTGTGAGCGTCTATTGCGTGAGGGGGCACCCAGTTTACATTTTTATACGCTTAATCAAGCAGGTTTGGTCTCGACTATTTGCCAACGTTTGGGCTACTAATTACATGTGGCATGAATGCTTTCAATACGCATTCATGCCACATGTGCTAATGATGTCCACAACCACCACTTAACACATCTTGCGCTTGCATGTCAGCATGATAAGAACTGCGTACCATTGCTCCAATCGCTGCATTGGTAAAACCCATCTCATAGGCTTCTTTTTCAAACTGTTTAAACATCTCTGGCGTAACATAACGTAATACTGGCAAATGACCATCAGAAGGTTGTAAATATTGTCCAACAGTAATCATTTCAATATTATTGGCACGCATATCACGCATAATTTCGCGCACTTCATCATCTGTTTCACCCAATCCCACCATAATACCTGATTTGGTTGGAATATGAGGCATCATTTTACGATAACGGCGTAATAAGGTGAGCGAATGCTGATAATCTGCCCCAGGACGTGCTTGTTTATACAAACGCGGATGGGTTTCTAAATTATGATTCATCACATCGGGGGGATTTTTTGCCAAAATATCTAAAGCAATGTCTAAACGACCGCGAAAATCAGGCACCAATATTTCTATTTTGGTATTTGGACTGGTTTTTCGTATTTCGTTGATACAATCAGCAAAATGCTGTGCCCCACCATCACGCAAATCATCTCTATCTACAGAAGTAATCACCACATATTTCAATTTCATAGCCGCAACACTTTGCGCTAAGTTTTTGGGTTCTTCGGGATCGAGTTCATTGGGACGACCATGCCCGACATCACAAAAGGGGCAACGGCGTGTGCAAATATCCCCCATAATCATAAAAGTAGCTGTACCATGACTAAAACATTCACCAATATTGGGGCAAGATGCTTCTTCACATACAGTATGCATTTTTTGACTACGCAGAATATCTTTAATTTCAAAGAATTTTTGACTAGATGGAATTTTGGCACGTATCCAATCAGGTTTTTTTAGTTTTTCTTGCAAGGGAACCACTTTAATTGGGATACGTGCAGTTTTACTCGCACCTTTATGTTTAACACCTTGTGAATTATCTAAGGCATTGTTTGTTTGTGTGGACATAATTTTACTTTCGTATTTTGATTTGAGTGAACTATTATAATCAAATTATGCTATGGAAATAACCGTTGATTGTAATACACACAATATCCCAAATCACAATCCTTTACGCATAATACGTTGCGCTATACGTGTAGATAAGCGATTTATCCAATACAGCCATTTTGTTTTTCCCCCCATTATTTCATAACGATTATGCAAAAAAGCTTGCCAAAACTCATTGGCTAATTCTTGTGGCTGTATTTTTAGATGCGCATGTCCTTTTCCTTGCGACATGGGCGTAGCTACCATAGGCGGTAAAATTTCAAACACACGGATAGTACTGCTTTCCAATTGCCAACGCAATACTTGACTAAAACTGTGCAAACCCGCTTTTGTTGTACAATAAATCGCACATGTTTCTTTGGGTACAATCGCCAAACCTGACGAAATATTTACAATCGCAGCTTGCGGTTTTTGACGCAAAAGTGGCATAAACACTTGACCGAGCAAAATAGGTGCCGTGAGATTAATCTCTATTTCTTGAATAATCTCAGTATCAGTTTGCTCTTGCAAGGGCTTGGTAAATTGTATGCCTGCGTTATTAATCAAAATGTTAACATCTGGGAAATCACGCACCAAACGTTCACGATCTTCTTTTCGTGCAACATCTGCAATGGCAATGCGACAATGACCCAGTTGTACACTGGCTTGTTGCAATACGTCTTCACGCCGTCCAACCAAAATAACTTGATTGCCTGCTTGATGAAATTGTTGTGCCAACGCAAAACCAATACCCGTTGCGCCCCCCGTAATTAAAACGGTATGTCCGCTTGCATTCATAATACTATCCTAAGCCAATTTACTAATTAAATGCGTAATCAACTTATCTGCTACTTCATCTAATATAGGACAAGGTTGCAGAAAATCTGCCATTTGCGTCATTTCCAAGCCTGCATAACCACATGGATTGATTTGTTGAAATGGACTTAAATCCATATTTACATTCAATGCCAAGCCGTGATACACCGACCCATTTTTAATCCGCAAACCCAAGGAGGCAATTTTTTTATCACCCACATAAACCCCAGGTCGATTGGGATCGCTAGCTGAAGCAATGTTATATTCAGCTAATGTGGCAATAATGGCATTTTCTAATGCCGAAACAATTTGGCGTACACTCATATGTCGGCGTTTAAAATCAATCATTGTATACACGACCAGTTGTCCAAGGCCGTGATAGGTGATTTGCCCGCCACGATCAATTTGCACCACGGGAATATCATTGCGTAAGAGTAAATGTTCTGGTTTTCCTGCCAAACCTTGCGTAAACACAGGAGGATGTTCTACTAACCATAGCTCATCTTCAGTATCGTGGGTACGTTGCGTATTAAATTGCTTCATGGCTTCGAACACGGGTTGATAATCCGCTAAGCCAAGTTTCACCACTTTCATATTTTTCTTTCTAAAATACAACCTTAACCATAGGATGAGATGTAATTGCACGATAGATATTGTCTAAATGTTCTTGATTTTGTGCATAAACAGTCACCGTTGCACTCACAAAATTACCTTGGCTGC
>CAKARD010000135.1 GCA_916720425.1 uncultured Kingella sp.
AACGCGTGAAGAAGGTAGTGATACACCCGTGCAACGTCAGGGTGAAAGTATTGTGGTCATTGAAGGGCCAACGGGAGTGGGTAAAAGTTTAGCGTATTTGCTCGCAGGTAGCATTATGGCGCAAACACGTGGCAAACGCTTGATTGTATCAAGTGCAACCGTAGCGTTGCAAGAGCAGTTGATAGAGCGTGATTTACCTTTTGTGGTGGAAAAAAGTGGTTTGGAAATCTCTTTTGCTTTGGCTAAAGGGCGTGGGCGTTATCTTTGTCCTTATCGATTGTATCAACTGACACAAAATCATGCGCAACAATCATTTGAGGGCATGGATAAGAGTATTTTGTTAAGCACTCGCCCAAAACCACAGGAATTGGAAACATTGCGTGATATGGCAAAACAATTTTCTGAGCGTAAATTTAATGGAGATCGTGATACATGGCACGATAAAATAGATGATAATTTATGGACAAAAGTCACTAATGATCGACATGGTTGTTTAAAGAATGATTGTCCTAATCGCCCCGAATGCCCATTTTTTTTAGCACGGGATATGTTGGATAGTGTGGATGTTGTGGTGGCCAATCACGATTTACTTTTGTCGGATATTAACATGGGTGGTGGTGTGATTTTACCCATACCTGAAGACAGTTTTTATTGTATAGATGAGGCGCATCACTTGCCCAAAAAAGCACTCAATCAGTTTGCAGCAGAACATACCTTGTTTTTTTCGCAAACCATGCTAGAACGATTGCCCAATCAAATACAAGAGGCCGTATCAGTTTGCGACAAGACTCATTTAGCGAATAAAATCAATGATTCATCTGGATCATTGTTAATTAGTCTTAATCAATGGCAAATATTATTAGAATCTACGCCTGAATTGAATCAAATCAAAGAGACAGAAGCCGTTTGGTTGTTTCAAGATGGTATTTTGCCTGACAATGTGCGTGAATTGGCACAAAATACCGCTCAAACAGCACAAATGTTATATCAGGCATTAGATGATTTAAATGAGGATATAGCTACTGTGCGCCGCAATAAAGAATATGAAGCAGCGAATTTGGATAAAATCAGCATGGAAATAGGCATGGCTTGTGATATGGCTGAACAAATTAATGCAGTATGGCAACAAATGTTGTTTGAACCAAAAAATGACAAAGATGCACCCGTAGCTAAATGGATTAGCCGTGTTTTATATAATAATCAAGTAGATTTTGTGTTTCATGCCAGTCCTATTTCTAGTGCTATGATGTTGGTACAAGGTTTGTGGAAACGAGCGGCAGGGGCATTATTGACTTCGGCCACTTTGCGAAGTTTGGGTAATTTTAAGCTATTGCTCAATCAGACGGGTTTGAATTTAATGCCTAAAACCACTACTGTGGCATTAGAGAGCCCGTTTGATTTTGCGCAACAAGGTGAATTGTATTTACCCCCTTTGCAATTTAGCCCTAAAGATGTGAATGGGCATACTGAAGAAATTGCACAGTGGCTACCTAAACTCATTGATGATACGGCACCAGTGGGAACGCTGGTGTTGTTTAGTTCACGTAAACAAATGCAAGAAGTGGCATTAAAACTGCCCGATACCTTATTACCTTATTTATTGATTCAAGGGGAAATGGCAAAAGGCAAAATTATCGAACAACATTATGGCGCGATTGAAGAGGGAAAGCCGAGTATTATTTTTGGTTTGGATAGTTTTGCAGAGGGCTTAGATTTGCCACATGAAGCATGTGTGCATGTGATTATCGCTAAACTACCCTTTGCTATGCCTGATAATCCAATAGAAAAGACACAAAGTCGTTGGATAGAAAAACGAGGTGGTAATCCATTTATAGAAATCACTGTACCCGAAACCAGTATTAAATTGATTCAAGCGGTGGGGCGATTGATCCGTACTGAACAAGATTATGGGCGTGTTACGTTGTTGGATAACCGCGTTAAAACTCAGCGATATGGACAACAACTTTTAAATTGCCTGCCTCCATTTAAGCGAATTTAGTAGTACTCAATTTCTGTTTGCATCGCTAAATTGGTGAAAATATTGTGGTAGGCAACATAAGACATGATACCAAATAGCGTGTAAACAAAAATGGTATGAATGTATTCTAAAATAAAATCCCCCATGCATTAAATCACCCGTTAATTCAAAGCGCAATTTGGCTTTGGTTTTGCGCTGTTGGATATGCAAATGGCCGTCGTGAATATTATCACGGCGCAAGCCTACAATATCAATCGGACGCTGTCCTGTTAAATAGGCGATATCCATCAAGTCCTTGATTTGTTGCTCTGCGTGCGAATACACTAATTGATACAAATCATTTTCGATGTAATTATCGCGCCGTTTGATCGGAAAACGTTTCACGCCTTGCACGGGGTGAAATATGTCGCCTATCGACTGGAGCGACACTGCCAAGCCGAGACCTTTGCAAAATACCCCTCTTCCTCATTTCTCCTCGGTAGCCGAAACCCAAACAAAGATTTTCGGCTGTTTTCGTGTCCAATACCCCTTTTTTTCTCCGCGGATACTCGATAATCAGATATCCTGGCCGCCTTTTATGCTCAGTGGATACTCGATAATCAGATATCCTGGCCGCCTTTTATGCTCAGTGGATTGCGCCGACTGCTTCTACTTTTGTTGGCAATGCGATTGATACGGTTATTTTCTTTTCGGTGGCGTTCTATGCCAGTTCTGATAAGTTTATGGCGGCAAATTGGCCGCACATTGCGCTTGTGGATTACTTGTTTAAATTAACGATTTGTACTGTATTGTTTGTGCCTGCGTATGGCGTGTTGTTGAATGTGTTGTTACGTAAGTTGGCGAGTGCACAGTTGAGTGTGCAAACGACTTAAATGATTTTTGGATTGAGACCTTCGTAAAACCATTAAATTCCTAAGATTTCAATTGGTTATTTTTTGAAATTTTTAAATTTTGTTTTTTTGTGAAGGTCTCAGTCTACAATTTTACCAACGATGCGTTAAACCAATGTCCAATACATATGGACGTTTAACGCGGCTACCATGCTCGGTTTGAATATTGGCACTTAACTGGTTAGTTTCGGTAAATAACCAATTGACACCTGCTTTTGCTGCGATGCGGTGTCCTGCTGTCGGCGCATCAAATTTTTCACCATTGGGCATAATGACACGGGCTTTGTGATGGTCACCTAAATAATACAATCCCACTTTAGGTTGAATGCGAGAGCCATTAGCTAAAGTGTAATGACCTTGAATATCGCCACCCAAACGAGTTTGCAATAATAAACCGCTGTCAATTAAATCGCTGCCTGAAAGGTGTCCCACCGTTACCGCAGCTTGTGGTACCAGCGACCAATTTTGGTTAAGTGTAATATTTTTGCCAACTTGCACATTTACACTGTTGATATGGAATGAATCAGAAGCAATATCGCTACCTTTATTTTTATAACGCGTGTGGCGCAAAGTACCGTCAGCAAACCAGCCGTTATCCCATGCTGTACCACCATATACAGCCCAAGTGCTGCCTTTCATAGTATTTTTAGCGTAAAGAGGTGTATCGTATTCAATATCGTGGTGTACCGTTCCAGCTAATACGCCGACATAATGATTATCTATAGCTCGGTCATAACCGATTTGCCAAGTATTGCTGTTGTCAGTAAA
>CAKARD010000136.1 GCA_916720425.1 uncultured Kingella sp.
GCTGTATTTGCCGAAAATCACTTTGTCGCCCACTTTCACGTCCAAAGCGCGGCGGTTACCATCTTTACCAATTTTACCTTCGCCAACAGCAATCACTTCACCCATATCAGGTTTTTCAGTGGCAGAAGGCGCTAAAATAATGCCAGATGAAGTTTTTTCTTCAGCTTCCAAACGTTTTACAACTACACGATCGTGTAAGGGACGAATTTTCATCGTTTGCTCCAAATATTGTTTTGTTAATAAAAAATGAAATAATGCGGTTTTCCGCTTGCTGTAACTAAATAGTTGCGCTTAGGCATCTTTTCAAGATGGTAAAATAAATTTTTTTTGTTTTTTATTTCATATTGATGATTTGTCAAAAAAAATTTTATTGTGAAAAATAAATTTTTTACTTGCTTTATGGCGTATTTTTTCGTTTAATCCGCGCCATTATTGTTATTTTTTTATACGGAATATGAATCTATGAAATTGTCCTTTTTTTCTTGTTTATTTGCTGTTGCACTTTTGGGTGCATGTGGCGGTTCAGACAAAGCTAATCAAACAGCCGCACAAAGTGGTAGCATGCCGTCTGTTGTGTCTGATACCGCAGGTAAAATGGTTGCCACAAATGAATTGAATCTATTTGTTTGGTCTGATTATGTTGATCCCGAAACAGTAGAAGCGTTTGCAAAAGATAATAATATCAATGTAACGCAAGCGTTTTATGATAGTAATGAAGTCTTGGAAGCAAAAGTTTTAACGGGTAAATCAGGGTATGATTTGGTTGCGCCAAGCTTAGCCAATATTGCGCGACAAATTAAAGCGGGGGCTTATTTACCCATAGATAAAAGTCAAATTCCTAATTACAATAATATTGATCCCGAATTACTTAAAATGATGGCACAAGTAGATATGGGTAATAAATATGCCATACCTTATTTTTGGGGGATTAATACACTGGCTATTAATAAAGATATGGTGACAAAAGCATTGGGTAATGAACCCATGCCTGATAATGCTTGGGATTTGGTTTTTAATCCTAAGTATACACAAAAACTCAAACAATGTGGTATCAGCTTCTTTGATAGCCCAACTGAACAGATTCCGCTAGTATTAAACTATATGGGTAAAGATCCTAATAGTGATAATCCAGAAGACATCTATGCTGCATTTAATTTATTAAAAACTGTGCGTCATGATATTAAACGTTTTACATCATCAGGTTATATTGATAATTTGGCGCAAGGTGGTTTGTGTGTCGCCATAGGCTATGGTGGGGATTTGAATATTGCTAAACGACGCGCTCAAGAAGTAGGCAATCTCAATATAGAAGTTTTAACCCCAAAGACAGGTGTGGGCATTTGGATTGATGCGTTTATGATACCTAAAGATGCAAAAAATATCGCCAATGCTTATAAATACATTAACTACACCTTAGACCCCAAAATAGCCGCAAAAAATGGTAATTTCGTTACTTATGCGCCCGCTAGTTTTGCTGCACGTGAGTTGATGGAACCGAAATATGCAAATGATGAGTCTATTTTCCCTAGCGAAACAACACGTGCTAATAGTTTTGTAATTTTACCTAAATCACCCGAACAAATAAAATTACAAACGAAATTGTGGCTTGGGTTAAAAGCAGGAAACTGATCATTCATAATATAATGCAGTGAATAAACTTTATTAGGTAAATTGAAGTTTATTCACTCTGCAAATTTGTCAAGTAACTGATTAGTTTGGGTTCATCTAAATGCCAATAACAAATTTGATTTTCATGATGCAATAAAACAGGAACCAATTCGTTATAACGTGCTTCTAATTCTGGAAAATCATCTATCTCAATAATCTCAATATCAAAATTGATTTCTTTTTGCAAATGTTGCAACTGTTCTAACATGATGTGACACAACCCGCAATAGGGACGGAACATTAAAGTCAGTTTAATCATAATTTCGTATCCAAAACTCATGTTTTTGTGCTAGGCGATCTAGCCATTTAGCTAAATGATCCCATTGTTCTGCTGCGTGTTCTAAAGTATTAATATGGCGGCGCGTGATTTCGCTATCGGGCAAACGCGCCAAATACCAGCCAATATGTTTACGCGCAATACGTACACCTGCTTTTTCACCATAAAATTGATGAATAGCATGAATATGTGCTAATACTGTTTCTGTCGCTTTAACAAAAGGTTGACGAGGTGGAATGGTTCCATATTGTAAATAATGCTTTATATCCGCAAATAACCAAGGTTGCCCTTGGGCTGCACGCCCTATCATAATGGCGTTGGCCTTTGTTTGTGTTAACACTTGTGCTGCTTTATGAGGACTATCAATATCGCCATTGGCCCAAATAGGAATACGACTGTGTTGTTTTACTTGGGTGATTAACTCGTAACACGCATCTCCACGATACATTTGCTCACGTGTTCTACCATGAATGGCCAACGCTGCAATGCCTGCTTGTTCAGCAAGTTGGGCGATGGTAGCAATATTTTTATGTTTATCATGCCAGCCTAAGCGCGTTTTAAGTGTCACGGGTACATCTACTGCTTGAACGACTTCATGTAAAATACGTGCGACTAAATCCTCATCTTGTAATAATGCGCTACCAGCAAATACATTACATACTTTTTTAGCAGGACATCCCATGTTAATATCAATCACCTGAGCACCCAATGACACATTATATTGCGCTGCTTTTGCCATTTGTTCTGGCAAACTGCCTGCAATTTGTACAACTACAGTACCGTTTTCTCCTTCATGATTTTGGCGATGAAGTGTTTTTTGCGTTTGTTGCAAAGCGGGATTATCGGTGACCATCTCGCACACTGCCCAATCTGCACCAAATTGTCGTGCTAATTGGCGAAATGGTTGATCGGTAATTCCTGCCATAGGCGCGCAAATCAACCGAGCATGTGCTATTTCATCTAAAACCTGCATTTTAGATAAATCCCTTTTTATGCAAGAAATCCGCCATTTCTTCTGCAAAATAACGATAACCTTTGGCATTGCCATGGATTGTGTCAGATTTCATGGATTGGTTACCTAATACCTCTGCCCATGCACCTTTTAGCAAGGGTATATTTAATTGCTGCGCCAAGTCATCATATAATGGCTGCTCACTAATACGACCCAACAAGGCAGCAGGTGTAAAATAAGGAATGGCGACCAATACCACAGGAATATTTTTATTTTGTATCATTTTGATGATCTGCGTAATATTTTGGCGTGTTTCGCTTTCGGGGAATTTTCGTAAAAAATCATTACCACCTATGCTTACAATCACCAACTGTGGCATGTATTGTTGCAATAAAGCAGGTAAACGAGCCAAAGCTTGTGCGCTGGTGTCGCCAGAAACCCCTCCATTAATCACAGTCCAACCAGTTAATTGAGCTAATTGTGCAGGATAATCCTCGCCTTTTTTGACGCCATAACCTGCTGTTAGCGAGTCACCCAATGCCAAAACTGTTGCAGAATGATGAAGCTTTACATACTTTTTTTCCTTACTGGAGCAGGCCACTAAAGCCATGCAACCCAGTAAGCCAAAAAACTGTCTTCTATTTATCATAAAATTTTTATTAAAAAGAAAGTTGATATGAAAAGGTCATCTCAGATGTATCAGTGACCTTTTGTTAAGATGAAAATGATC
>CAKARD010000137.1 GCA_916720425.1 uncultured Kingella sp.
TGCAAGCCGATGTAGAAAAATTAAAACAGGAAATTGATGCCCTTAACTTCCCGCCTAGCAAAGTTGTGGGTGGTGCTAATGCACTAATTGAAGAAGTGGCCGCCAGCAAAATCTCGGGCGAAGAAGACCGTTACAGTCATACTGATTTAAGCGATTTCCAAGCCAATATTGAAGGTTCACAAAAAATTGTGGAATTGTTCCGTGCGAATATCCAAGAAAAAGACGCAAAATTGCTGGAAACCGTGGACAAACAATTTAGTATCGTAAACGAGATTTTGGCAAAATATAAAACTAAAGATGGTTTTGAAACTTATGATAAATTAAGCGAAGCAGACCGAAAAGCTTTAGCTGCCCCCATTAATACACTTGCAGAAGACTTGGCTAAATTGCGTGGTTTACTGGGCTTAGATTAATCATTATTTTCAGGCAGCCTGAATAATTGGGCTGCTGTTTTTATTAGCAAAAAAGGATAAAAACATGAATCACGATTTAAGCAAACGGACATTTTTAAAAACAGCGGCCACATTAGCCGCCAGCACTGTTGTGGCTGCTTGTTCACAAAAAAGTAGTACAACCACTCCAGCTTCAAGTCCTGCTGTTGAGACTGCCAATCAAGCCAATCCTTCAGCCCGAGCTCATTCGAATCAAAGTTTTCCCTGTTATGGCGCTCATCAGGCAGGAATTGTAACGGAACATCAACCGTTTGCGATTATGTGCGCGTTTGATGTAACCATAAACAGTTTGGATAAACTTAAACAAATGTTCCAAACATTAAGCCAGCGCATCGAATTTTTAACACAAGGCGGACAATTGCATGACCCCGACCCTAAATTGCCTCCATCAGGAAGTGGAATTTTGGGACAAGATGTGCCAGCTGATGGCTTGACCATTACTGTTGGCGTGGGTAATAGCCTGTTTGATCAACGCTTTGGTTTGGCAGACAAAAAACCTAAACGGTTAAGTGAAATGCGTGATTTTCCCAATGATAAATTACAAGCAGATTGGTGTGATGGCGACATTTCCATACAATTTTGTGCTTTTAGTCCCGAAACTTGCCAAAATGCTTTGCGCGATGTGATTAAGCAGCTAAGCCCCTATGCCATTATCAAATGGAGTATTGATGGCTTTTTACCCAAAGCACCAGAAGGACAGGCTGCACGTAATTTATTTGGTTTTCGTGATGGTTCTGCCAATCCAGATGTGAGTCAAGAAGATATTGCTAATCAAGTTTTATGGACAGGCATTGCGGCTAATGCACAAGATGAACCCGCTTGGGCAAAAAATGGGACTTATCAAGCAGTCCGCCTGATTCGTCATTTTGTAGAATTTTGGGATAGAACGCCCTTGCAAGAACAACAGACTATTTTTGGGCGGGAAAAATATTCGGGTGCTCCTTTGGGTATGAAAAATGAACACGATACCCCCGATTACACCAAAGACCCAGAAGGTAAGGTCATTCCAAAAGACAGCCATATGCGTCTTGCCAATTCGCGCGATTCTGATTTTATGAAAAAACATTTGCTTTATCGCCGCCCATTTGATTATTCGCGTGGTTTATCCAAAGCAGGACAATTAGATGTTGGATTGGTATTTATTTGCTATCAAGCAAATTTGGAAGATGGATTTATTTTTGTACAAAATTTACTTAATACTGAACCATTAGAAGAATATATTAGCCCATTTGGTGGTGGGTATTTTTTTGTATTGCCTGGTTTTGAGCGTAATAGTTATTTAGGACAAACGTTATTGGAGTAAAAGCATTTATTGATTTTTTGCCATGAACGCACGTTACGCTACGCATCAAGACCATCATTTTTATTAATGTATTAACCTAAATATGACATAAAAAAACCTTTTCAAACTCAATGAGAAGGTTTTTTTGATTATAATGAATTATTTTGTATTTATTTCTATTTACGTATGAAATTCATATTATGGATAGTATCGGGTTTGATGTTATCAAGTAATACATGGGCAGAGCAAAATGAAAGCTATGCTTGCCTACAAGATGGAAAAACCCTTTATACTACAGTAAAAATTAACGAACAATGTCAACTATTAAGCACAGGTGCTTTAGCTGCCAATTATGCCAGTGAGTCCGCCAGTGTGCCACAAATCATAGACCATGAACTGACCAAAGTTTGGGATAAAAATGAATACGGTATGTTTAATGATGTGGTGATTATTCCACCTATCCCGACCATTAGTGTGCAAAGCGACAAGCCAAAAGTTAACGATAAAGTTATGAGCGTGAATTTGCGCAAGCAACCCACAATAAAAACCGTAACACGACAAGATTTGGTGCGTTTAGTTAGCTTGCCGCCCAAACCAGCCATGTTAACGCGCCGTCAAATTTTGCAACAAGAAATAGACCGTGAGCAAGCCGCTTTACGTAACGCCAAAACGCAATTAGCCCTCGCACAAAAAAGCAATAACGCCACGGCGATTGCACGTTTTTCTGCGCAAGTGAAAGACCGACAACTTAATCTTGATGCATTGCAAGAAGAAATGCGGCGTTAATGAGTGTTTTGCTTGGCTTCTAATATCTCCCAACGTTCCAATTTTTCTAGCAACAGAGTTTCTATTTCCTCAGCACGCTGTTGTAATTGAGCTGCGTGGCTGTAATCTTTAAATATTTCGGGATTGGAGAGTTGAATATTGATGGCATTTTGTTCTTGCTCCAGTTGTGCAATAGCATCAGGTAAAGCGTCTAATTCACGCTGTTCTTTATACGACAGTTTCACTGTGCGATTGGCTTTGGGTTTGTGTTTTTCACTCTCATGAGGATTGTTTTTTGCACTGGGTAGAGGGCTAATAAACTGCGCTTCACGTTTTTTTGCATCCACATAATCCTGATACCCACCTATATATTCTTTTAATACACCATTTCCTTCAAAAACAATACTTTGAGTAATAACATTGTCCAAAAATGCACGGTCGTGAGAAACTAAAAATACCGTGCCTTGATAATCACGCAATAAATCTTCCAATAATTCTTGTGTCTCTATATCCAAATCATTAGTCGGTTCATCTAAGACTAGAATATTAGCAGGGCGTGTGAATAATTTAGCTAACAACAATCGATTGCGTTCCCCGCCCGAAAGCGATGAGACGGGTGATTGCGCACGCGCTGGGTGAAAGAGAAAATCCTCCAAATAACTCATTACGTGTTTTTTCTTGCCTCCCACTTCAACAAAATCATTGCCTTGTCCTAAGGTGTAAAAAACGGTATCGTTGTCATTGAGTGCGCTACGAAATTGATCAAAATATGCGATTTCCTGTTTACTGCCCAACCGAATTTTGCCAAAAGTGGGTGATAATTCACCTAAAATTAATTTTAAAAAAGTAGTTTTGCCTACGCCATTTGTGCCAATTAAGCCAATTTTATCGCCACGCTGAATAATAGTCGAAAATTTGTCTATGATGAGCGTATTGCCATAAGCAAAGCTAGTCTGTTCCAATTCGGCAATGATTTTGCCACTTTTCTCACCAGCGTTAAGGTTAAAGTTAACTTGTCCTTGGCGTTCTCGGCGTGCGGCACGCTGACGGCGTAATTCTTCCAAACGACGAACGCGTCCTTCATTACGTGTACGGCGAGCTTCGATGCCTTTGCGTA
>CAKARD010000138.1 GCA_916720425.1 uncultured Kingella sp.
CAATATCACTCCATCAAGCCTTATGTGGTAAATGATACCCCAAAACCAGAACGTGAACGACTACAAACCCAAGAAGAACGTGCTGAATTAGATGGCTTGTATGAGTGTATTTTATGTGCTTGCTGTTCCACTGCTTGTCCATCATTTTGGTGGAATCCCGATAAATTTGTGGGGCCATCAGGTTTATTGAATGCGTATCGCTTTATTGCCGATAGTCGCGATATGATTACCAACGAACGCTTAGATAATCTAAACGATCCTTATCGTCTATTCCGTTGCCACACGATTATGAATTGTGTTGATGTGTGTCCCAAACACCTCAATCCTACACACGCAATTGGCAAAATTAAAGAAATCATGTTGCAACGCGCTGTTTAAAGGACAGGCATGAAACATTATGATGATACCGCAAAACGGCGATTATTATTCCAAACACGGCGCGGATTGCTGGAATTAGATATTCTATTTAAGCAATTTAACGCCACCCAGTTTTTCCAATTAAACGATGATGAACTGCTGGTATTAGAGAAATTACTAGAATTATCCGACCAAGATTTATTAGCACAAGTAAATCAATATCAACCTGCTAGCCACAGTGAATTTGAGCCACTATTGGAAAAAATTAGACAAGGAAAACCCCCAAGTCTTACCTCACTTTAAACTCAACCAAGGAGCAAGTCATGAGTAACAAAACCGTTAAACTGCACGGCGAACACTATGAAGCAGAATTGCCCGTTTTAACTGGCACATTCGGTCATGAAGTAATTGATATTCGCGCCCTGAGCAAACAAACAGGCGTATTCACCTTAGACCCTGGATTTTTATCCACCGCCAGTTGCGAATCCAAAATTACCTTTATTGATGGTGATAAAGGCTTGCTCTACTATCGTGGCTATCCTATTGAACAGCTGGCTGAACACGCTGATTATCTGGAAGTATGCTACTTGTTGATTTATGGTGAATTGCCCAACGCACAACAAAAAACTGAGTTTATTGAAACAGTCACTCGTCATACGATGGTACACGAACAACTAACATGGTTTTTCCGCGGTTTCCGTCGTGATGCTCACCCTATGGCTATGATGGTAGGTGTAGTCGGTGCATTATCTGCCTTTTATCAGGATAGCTTGAATTTCAATGATGCACGTCATCGTGAAATTGCTATTTTCCGTTTATTATCTAAAATGCCAACCATTGCTGCTATGTGCTATCGCTATTCCAATGGTTTGCCATTTAACTATCCACGCAATGATTTAAGCTATGCAGCCAACTTTATGCACATGATGTTTGCGACCCCTTGCGAACCTTATAAACCTAATCCTGTATTAGTTCGCGCTTTAGATCGTATTTTCACCTTGCACGCTGATCACGAACAAAACGCCTCTACATCTACTGTACGTTTAGCAGGCTCTTCGGGTGCCAATCCCTTTGCTTGCATTGCTTCAGGTATTGCAAGTTTATGGGGACCATCACACGGTGGGGCAAATGAAGCCGTATTACAAATGTTAGATGAGATTGGCGATGTGTCACACGTAGCTGAATTTATGGAAGGCGTGAAACAGAAAAAATATCGTTTAATGGGCTTTGGACACCGCGTTTACCGCAATATGGATCCACGTGCTGCCATTATGAAACGCACTTGTGACGAAGTCTTGCATGAACTCAATCTACAAGACGATCCTAAATTTAAGCTTGCCATGGCACTAGAAAAAATTGCATTAAGTGATCCCTATTTTGTAGAACGCAAATTGTATCCAAACGTAGATTTTTATTCAGGTATTGTGTTATCAGCAATAGGGATTCCCACCTCTATGTTTACCGTAATTTTTGCTCTGGCACGTACCGTAGGCTGGATTTCACATTGGAATGAAATGATTAGTGAACCCACACAAAAAATTTCCCGTCCACGCCAATTATATACAGGCGCACCTCGCCGTGATTTTGTAGCAGTAGATAAGCGTTAATTTTCTAATTTAGCGTGAATACGTGTTGCACCACGTACCACGCTATACAGTTAAATAAAATTACATCACCCTACTTAACCAACCACGCTATTTATTGAAAATAGGTATATTTAATAAATATAAAATATTAATTTTATCTCATTTGCATGTTTTTTCTTAAGAATTAGCACAATATTCTAAAAAATCTTGCTTGAAACCAAAATAATTAACAACATTCGCTTACAAAACGCTAATAAACGAGTACAATCTTATTATTACTCTTGAGTTGTTTAACCGATAAACCACTCAACTTCTCTCAACCTTTATTCCATTACAAAGGATGATGTCATGATGGACGAGCAACGCAAATTTTCCTATTTATTTGGCTCCAATGCACCTTACATTGAAGAGCTATATGAAGCCTATCTTAGCGATCCACAATCTGTTGAACCTGTGTGGCAACAGTACTTTAGCAATTTAATTGCTCAATCAGGTTCTACGGTGCGTGATGTCGCACACCGTCCGATCCAAGAATCTTTTATTGAACTGGCAAAACATCCGCGTGCTCATGTTTCCGCACCTGTTGATGAAGCATTATTAAAAAAACAAATTGCTGTTTTGCACTTAATCAACACCTATCGCACACACGGATCAGATATAGCAGATTTAGATCCACTAAAATTACGCCATGCACGTGATGTAGCAGGCCTAACCCTTGAAGAGCAAGGTTTAAGCCAAGCTGATTTATCTACTCAATTTGCTTTGGGTGATGATGAGCATCGCAAAATGTCCTTATCCGATATTTTAAGTAGTTTGCAAAAAACTTATTGTGCACACGTAGGTGTGGAATATATGCACATTGGTAACCCCGAAGAACGCCATTGGATACGCAACTATTTTGAAAGCCGTCTTTCAACACCACGCTTTAACAACGAACAAAAACGCTATATTCTCAAAGAATTAACTGCATCTGAAACCTTAGAACGCTATTTACATACTAAATATGTGGGACAAAAACGCTTCTCAGTAGAAGGGGGCGAAAGTGCAATTGTAGGTTTAAACTATTTAATTCAAAATATTGCTAAAGATGGTGTGGAAGAAATCATCATTGGTATGGCACACCGTGGTCGTTTGAATGTATTGGTTAACAGCTTAGGCAAAAAACCTGCTGACTTATTTGCTGAATTTGATGGTAAAGTAGATATTAAACTCCCCAGTGGCGATGTAAAATATCATAATGGTTTTAGTTCTAATATTGCTACACCCAACGGCAACGTCCATGTAACATTAGGTTACAATCCTTCTCATTTGGAAATTGTCAATCCTGTCATTGAAGGCGTGGCACGTGCCAAAGAAGATCGCCGTGGCGCAAAAGGTAAAGAACAAGTCTTGCCTGTCCTAATTCATGGCGACAGCGCATTGATTGGCTTAGGTGTCAACCAAGTTAACTTTAACATGTCACAAACGCGTGCCTATGGCACAGGCGGTACTTTGCATATTGTCATTAACAATCAAATAGGCTTTACAACTTCTGATACGCGCGATATGCGTTCTGCTGTTCATTCTACTGACATTGCCAAAATTGT
>CAKARD010000139.1 GCA_916720425.1 uncultured Kingella sp.
CGTACCTTAGCATTGCGATAAAATTGCTCTAAATCAGATAGTTCAAATGCTTGATTGTCTTGCTGTTTTTCTACTAGATAGGCAACCAACATACCAAATTGTGTTCCCCAGTCGCCCACGTGATTTTGGCGAATCACATGATCACCCACATAGGTATGCAAACGCGCTAAACAATCACCAATAATGCTAGAACGTAAATGTCCCACATGCATTTCTTTGGCAAGATTGGGAGAGGAATAATCAATAACAACCGTTTGCGGTTTAGCGTGGGACACAGTATTGGAACCTAAATGTTGCGCCAAAAATTCTGCTGATAAGCGCAAATTAATAAAACCTGGTCCAGCAACGTCCGCATTAGCAATCGCACCTTGTCCGCTGAGTATCTGAGCGATTTCTTGTGCTAATTCACGTGGATGACGTTGTACTTTTTTAGCGGCTCCCATCACGCCGTTAATTTGAAAATCACCATATTGAGTGTCTTTGGCAAGTTGTAATACGATAGGGTTGTTGCCAATACCCACGACATCAAAAGCTGCTTTAATTTGTTGTGATAACAGTGCATTTAATTGCATTTTTATTCCTTAATGAACCACAGGCGATATAAACATTAATGCTAATTGGTTTGTATAATACTGGTTATGATTGCGTTGATCAAAATCATGAGCCAAATTTTGAGCAATGGCTAGCGCATTTTTATCTAATGGTACAATACTTAAAATGTATTGCATAAAATAGTATGAATAATGGTGCATGGAAGTTTCTATGACTTCACTCCATTCATTTAATAATATGATTACTGTTTCAGGTTTTCCTAGGTGGTGATACATTTGCAATAGTTGTGGCAATAAATAAATAAATTTTTCGTTTTCTTCGGTGATAGTATTTATGGCTTCTTCTAAAATTTCTTCTGCTTTTGCCATATCACCAAGCTGTATCAGACTATCTATTACTGGATAGTAGCTTATGTGTGGTACTTCTTTGCAAGACAAATCACCCGATAAAATGGGTTGAGCCGATTCTATCGCACGCGCATAATCGCCAATAAAATGATAATAACGAACTAAAAAGGATTGTTCGCAAGCATCGCAATCGTTCATGTCATCTTTATCTGCAGCTTGCCATTGCGCAAATGCAGCTTGTGCAATTTCTTTGTTACCCATATACATAGCTTGTTCAAAGACTGCTTTGTGAACCATAGCTTGGCTAATTTGGAATGTGTCATATAATTTTGCCATTTCCTCTAAGGATAGGGTTAAGATTTCTTTATCTACGCTTAAATCTTGTGGTAAGGCACCCACAACCCATTTGTATCGCCACAAACAATCCATAAGGCTACGGATAGCATGGCTTTCTTCTTCGCTATCATCAGTAGAATTGGCCCAAACACTATTCCAATAAAGGGTAAGCCATCGTAAACAGTGATACAACCAACCGTTAGAAAAAGTGGTTTGACATATTTCACCTTCGGCTAAAACATATTCAGTAACAGCAATAGCAATGTCCGTATCTTGGGTTTCCATAGCTTGGTTAAATAAATCTATACAAGCAGACTCACGCTCTTGAATATTTTCTATTTGTTTGATTTCTTCTAAATTCTTCATTGTGTTTCCTTACAAATAATTTTGTTTAAGGCAGTTGTTGACAATGTTGATATTGTCCCAAATCTAAAGATAGATCCCATAAATTAATACGACCAATGCCTACACGAATTAAACGCAAACAAGGATAACCCACGGCAGCAGTCATACGGCGTACTTGTCGATTTTTACCTTCGCTAATTTGAATTTGCAACCAAAAATCAGGAATGCTTTTTCTTTCGCGTATTGGTGGGGTGCGTGGCCAAATGTGAGCAATTTCTTCAGTAGTTAATAATTGGATTTTGGCAGCTTGAGCAGTAAAATCACGCAAGGGCAACGGACGAGTTAACGCAGATAGTTTGTGCTCATCGGGTTTTCCTTCCAGTTGCGCCCAATAAGTTTTCGTTAATTTAAAGCGTGGTTGGCTAATGCGTGCTTGTTGTTGACCATCATCAGTCAATAATAATAAACCTTCACTGTCGGTATCCAATCGCCCTGCGGGATAAACATTCGGGATAGGGATATAATCTTTGAGTGTAGGGTGTTTTTCGTGCGGAGAAAATTGGCAAATGACACCATATGGTTTGTTAAAGGCAAGCAACATTAGAGTGCATCCCAACCATTAAAGGTTATGCCTACGCCAATGCCTGTTTGCTTGTGGTTGTAGTCAATTAAACTTTCGCCATAACCATGAAATCCTTGTACATAGGCTTTTAATCGCCCTTTAATGGGGAACATATAATTAACTTGTATGGCTCCTCGGTTGTGTATCGGATTGTAACGCAGGGTAGAGGAAAGAATATGTTTGTCATCAAAATGATAAGCTAAACGTAAATCACCATAGCCCATATATTTCATGATGTCAGGATTGTCGTCTTTGTCTCCATCAGGATCGGCAATGCGCATCCATACACGTGGTACGACGGTGAGTTTGCCCCATTCCATGCCTGCTGTGGCGTAAATTCTGTTCCAAGATCGTGAAAGTGGTCGCGCTTGTCCGTTGGACTGGTGAATGTAGCCTACACCCAACATACGTAATTTACCATTGAACGGTAAAGCCATTTTTACAGGCTGAGTGAGCATAATTTCGGGCATATAATCCGTATTGCGAAATGGAGCCGATTTTTCACCTTGGTTATAAAGTTGCCAGTTAGATTGTTGTGTATAGGCGGCCCATAAATCCGCACGTGTACCAAACAAATCTTCCATTACTTTGGTTTTTAAAGAGATTTGTAATTTGGCTTCTAAACGTTTTTGTTCGGTGTAAACATCGTTAATGGCGGTACCACGTGTGGGGGAGCTGGGCGTATAATTTGGGCTGGTGCGATACCAAGCGGGCATTAAATAAATAGGTTCATGTTCGCGTAAGCTTAAAATACCATTGTTACGATCCAAATCAAACATACGAGATAAAGGCGTAAGATTCTGCGCCAATTCTGTATCAGAATGTGGTTGTTCGGCAAACACAATTTGTGTGGATTTTTGCTGTTTACTGGTTTCTATGGTTCTATCTAAATCTATGCTTTTGGGAGAGGAGTCTTGTAAATAATCGGGCGCATAAACGCGATCAAAGCATGCTAAACGTGCGTTATCATCGCTAATATTCATGCAGGCTTTCCCCTCATCGTTAATGGCTAATGCGCTACCATAAGTTAGAGATAGACTAATTAATAATATGTTTCGGATTATCATGATGTGCTTATGCAATAAAATCAAGTAAACATGGATTTTAAATGATTTTTGCATTGTATTGAAAATTTTAGAAAATAAATATAGTGAATAAACTTCAATTAGTTACAATGCAGTTTTGCTACATACCATTTTGTATTAAAAAAGTTTATTCACTATCAATTTTATAGACTAAATATGGGTTGA
>CAKARD010000140.1 GCA_916720425.1 uncultured Kingella sp.
GATTTGCCCGAACGTGAATTAAAAGCACATATTTTATATCAATTAGGTGCCATACAAGCCTTGTGCGACCAGGTTGGGACAAGCATGGCTTATGTTAAACCACATGGCGCGTTATACAACCAAGCTGCTAAAAATGAAACTCTAGCAAACATTTTGGCCGAAACAATCAAAGCGTTCAATCCTAATTTAAAATTAATGGGATTGTCTGGTAGTGTAATGATCAAGGTTGCCCAAAATCAAGGTATCAAAACCATTTCAGAAGTTTTTGCCGATCGTCGTTATATGCCTGATGGCTCACTGGTACCACGTTCACGTCCTGATGCTGTATTGCAAAGCGATGAAGAAGCGATGGCACAAGTGCTATTGATGGCACAACAAGGAGCAGTCATTGCCTGTGATGGCTCGCGCATTGATGTACGCGCAGACAGTGTCTGTTTACATGGTGATGGTGCCCACGCTTTAGTATTTGCTCAAAAAATTGTTCATGCTCTAAACATGGCAAACATTCGCATTCAAGCGATATAAATCATTTATTTTTAGCCCGTTTTTCACTTTTTGAAAGGATAAACCATGCAAGAGAGTATCAATCTTTTTCCATTATTGGGAATATTGGTTATTGTCGTAGGATTTGTCTTGCGTTTTAACGCTGCCTTGGTTGTGTTGGTTTCTGCTGCTGTAACAGGACTGTTAGCACACATTCCCATTGTGGAGTTATTGACTAAATTAGGCGATGGTTTTATGAAAACGCGAATGTTATCGCTAATTATAGTTTTACCTTTAGCCACCATTGGCTTATTAGAGCGCAACGGCTTAAAAGAACATGCACAAAACTGGATTGCCAAAATCCATTCTGCCACAGCTGGACGTTTATTAACCGTGTATTTATTGGTACGTGAATTATCTGCTGCTTAGGGTTAACCAGCTTGGGCGGACACCCGCAAATGGTACGACCCTTAGTTGCACCTATGGCAGAAGGTGCAACACGTAATCGTTATGGCGATTTTCCCGAACCAGTGAGCGTACGCTTGCGTGCCATGAGTGCGGCTACAGATAATGTTGGTTTATTTTTTGGTGAAGATATTTTTGTTGCCTTTGGTGCCATTGTGTTAATGCAAACCTTCATGAAAACCACAGGAAATTTAGACATTGATCCCATGCATATTGCATTTTCAGGCATTCCGACTGCAATTTGCGCTTTTTTGATTCATGCCTCACGTCTATATTTACTGGATAAACAATTAGAAAAAAGCTTAGGAGCCAAAGCATGAATGCCTTAATTCAAATGAACTATTTGTTTTATATTGCTGGAATCATTTTGCTGATTGTGGCCACATTAACCATACGCGACAGCAGCAACCCCAAACGTTTTACCAGTGCATTTTTTTGGGGCTCATATGGTGTGATTTTTCTTATAGGTGAATGGTTACCCTCTTTATTTATTGGTTTATTGGTTGCAGCAATGGGTATTGTAGCAGGCATTCATGGGGTAGGCGCAGGAAAAGTCCATCTTCCTGACACTCAAATACTAAAAGAACGAGCATTACGTTTTAAAAACAAACTCTTTCTCCCTGCTTTAGCCATTCCATTTGTCACGATTCTCTGTGCTGTTGTGTTGAAAAATGTGGAAATTGCTGGATTACGTTTATTTCAAGAAAAAAGCGAAACCTTAGTAGGTTTAGGTGTAGCTTGTTTGATTGCCCTAATGTTAGCCTGTCGTTTAACACGAGAAACACCCATGCAATCCATGCGTGAAACACGTCGCCTATTTGAAGCGATGGGATGGGCTGTTTTATTGCCACAACTTTTAGCAGTATTAGGGATTATCTTTACTGATGCAGGTGTTGGAAAAGCCATTTCATATTTAACCACTGAATACATGGCAGTAGACAACCGTTTAATTGCTGTTATTGCATATTGCGTAGGCATGGCTTTATTTACCATGATTATGGGCAATGCTTTTGCCGCATTTCCAGTCATTACTGCAGGGATTGGCTTGCCTATTTTGATTTTACAACACGGCGCAAATCCTGCCGTCGTTTGTGCCATTGGCATGTTTAGTGGCTATTGTGGTACTTTAATGACACCCATGGCAGCAAATTTCAACATTGTTCCAGCTGCACTATTAGAACTCAAAGACAAAAACGCCGTTATCAAAGCACAAATTGGCACCGCCTTACCACTACTTACAGCCAATATTGTACTAATGTATATCATGGCGTTTTGGTAAAAAATTATTTTAATTGAATTTGTGGTGATTTACTTTCTCAAAAATAATAGATGGCCACAATGCTATTTAATTTCTGACAGATAACCTACCCCAAGGCCAAAATAAAAATATAGTGAATAAACTTTAATTTGTTATAGTATGAATTTTCATGTATCAAATTTGAGTTTATTCACTACCAATATTCAAAACAAGAAAAAAGGAGCCACTAAATATCATTGATTAGCCATATGACTAAATTTTAGGCCGATTCCTTTCGTCGCCACTTTGGCTGCGGGTGCCTTCATGCCACGTTCTTGACGCACTTTTTCAACCAACTCATCAATGGTTTTCATGCCAGCCTCATAGCCTTGAGAAAATTTCACTTTATACTTTCCACCCACCACCACAGTAGGGGTACCATCAATACCATATTTTCCTGTCCAATCTTCCATTTGTTTGGCCATATTTTGATTATTAAACGAGTTATAGGCATCTAACAAACGTTTCCCATTAAAACTTTTTTGCTCACTAGCCCATTTATTGAGAATTTCAGGATCACCCAGATTGATTCTATCGCGTACAAGTGCATCAAAAATAAGCTGATTGGCACGATATTTTAGACCAGATTGTTGTACCGCCGCCGCCAAACGTGCTAAGCCAAAATCACGATCTTTTACCCAAACAACATGTTCAGCACGAAACACCGTATCTGAAGCTAAATTTTTGCTGTATTTACTAATAATGGGTTCCAAGTCGTAACAATGCGGACACCAATAAGCAAAAAATTCGGTAATCTCAATTTTATTTTTATTTTCAGGCAACGAATCAATCGTTACGGGCATTTCTTCATAATCCTTACCTTCAGTCAGTGCATATGCAGGTAAAGTAGTAAACACACCTAATAATAGGCTAACAATAATATTTTTTTTCATATTTTTTCCTTATTTAATAAAGCTATCGATACCATTTTCTCTAAGTTGGCGATTAACCTCAGTGGCTTGATTATTACTCATATTATTGGTTTGAACACGATAAATGGTTTTATTACCCGATTTACTTTCAATAATACGTGAACTTACCCCTTGCAAAGCCAGTTTTGCGCGTTGTTTGTCAGCAGCTTCACGACTACTAAATGCGCCTGCTTGTATAATTCTTTGTGTT
>CAKARD010000141.1 GCA_916720425.1 uncultured Kingella sp.
CAAATGTACCACCAAAAGCATGTGAACCTAACGAACGGGGTGTGTCATAACCCAAATAAACCGCGGTTACAATTTCAGGATTATAGCCGACAAACCATACATCTTTAGCATTATTAGTGGTGCCTGTTTTTCCTGCTAAATCACTGCGTTTTAAAGATTTAGCGGCAGTTGCTGTACCACGTTGTATCACATCTTTTAAGATAGAAGTCATCACATAGGCGTTACGTGGATCAATGACTTGAGGCGCATTTTGTCTCGCTGTTAAATAATGATTAGGCAGAGGAACGGGGTTGTTACGACTGTCATAAATTTTATCAATCACATAGGCAGAGATTTTGTAACCTCCATTGGCAAATACTGCATAACCTTCTGCCATTTGCATAGGAGTAGCAGAGCCAGCGCCTAATGATAAAGTCAATGAATTAGGGATTTGTTCAGGTCTAAACCCAAAGCGTTGTACATATTCACGCGTATAAGATACACCCATAGCTTGTGTAATGCGTACTGAAACTGTGTTTTTAGACCAAGTAAGCGCTTGGCGTAAAGTAATCAGTCCCGAATAGCTTCCCGCATTTTGAGGTGACCAATTTCCAATCGTAAGAGGTGCATCATTTACAATACTAGAGGCAGTAAAACCTTTGGATAGGGCGGCCGAATATACAAAAGGCTTAAAGGTAGAACCTGGTTGGCGAATACTTTGTGTAGCGCGGTTAAAAGCTTTATTGTGAAAATCATATCCTCCTACTAATGCGCGAACAGCACCCGTATTAACATCTAATGAAACCAAAGCACCTTGCAGTTCTGGTTCTTGGTTTACAAACCATGTTTTGGATTCTTTGTTATAGCTCACGCGTATCATAGCACCAACTTGAATGGCCTTATCTCCCATTTTTTTATTATTAATGGCACGACTAATATTACCCATTTTTTTTACTGTTAAGTTGGCTTTTTTACCACCTTGCATATATACCGTAATACCTTGTTTATTATTTGCGGCAATCACAATAGCAGGCACCATTTCTTCAACAGTATAAGTGTTAGATAAAATCCGTTCAGCTTCTTCTTCAATTTCACTTTGTTCTAACTGGCTAAAGTCAAAGTACTGTTCTGCACCATGATAATGGGGTGTGTCGTGCCGACGTAAATGTCTACGTAAGATATGGGTTGCTGCTTTTTGATCTGCAATTTTCACTGTAGTATAAACTTTATAGCCTCTGGTATAAGCACTTTCGCCATAGAGTTCATACATCTTTTGTCGCGCCATTTCTGCAACATATAAAGAATTTTGGTCAATTGCTATGCGATGACGTTCATAAATAGGTTGTTCTTTTAATGCTTCTTGGCGTTGTGCTTCGGTAATCATACCCAGCTCTAACATATTGTTAAGAATGTATTCTTGACGTAAATGTGCTCGTTCAGGGTTTACAATAGGGTTGAATGCAGAAGGGGCTTTAGGTAAACCAGCTAAAATAGTTGCTTCTGATAAAGTTAAATCTTGTACGGGTTTATTAAAGTAGATTTTTGCGGCGGCTGCAAAGCCATAAGCACGTTGACCCAAATAGATTTGATTGAAATACAATTCCAAAATCTGATTTTTGCTTAAAGTTTTTTCAATTTTGAAAGCCAGTAATGCTTCGTAAAATTTGCGCGTGAATGTTCGTTCATTAGTGAGGTAAAAGTTACGTGCTAATTGTTGCGTGATGGTACTGGCACCTTGTTTGTGACCACCTGATAAATTGCTTATCAAGGCACGCGCTACACCAACTAAGTCTACACCCCAGTGCTCACGGAAGCGTTTGTCCTCCGCTGCGATGACCGCATCAATGAGAATTTGGGGAAATTCATTAATTTTCGTAAAGGCACGACGTTCATCACCATAAGTGCCAATTATTGCTCCATCAGCAGAGTAAATAGTCAATGGCTCACGTGGCTGATAATTTTGCATATTAGATAAAGCAGGAAGTTTAGGGTATGTTACCAAAACCGCAACAGTAACTAAACCTAATGCAAAAAGGAATAAACCGAGCAAAAGCCCAAAAAATGTTGCAAAAAGTTTCTTAATCATGGCTTCTCAAAGTAAATTGTAGCAATTATGTGAGAGTTTCTCAAAACTTATTAATAAAATTGCCATTTGTTTTTTAAAATAAAGTAAAATATCGCTTGTATTTTGTTATTAGAACAAAACCAGCAACGAAACGTTATTATAAATGTTTTACGCGTTAGGTAAGGATTTTAAATCATGCGCTTTAAAAAAAATGAAAAGAATACAAGTAATAAAACTGCTTCGGTCGCGTCGGGGCGTAGCGTAATAGGGATTGATATTAGCCAAAATCATATCCGTATGGTGCAATTGTCAGGTCGCAATTTGGCGCAACCGCACTTAGAAAAATATGCTATCGTGTCATTGCCCAAGCATGTGGTTACTGGCAATGAGATCACCGATTTTGACCAACTTGTCTCTCATTTACAACAATGTTATAGCAAATTAAAAACCAGTTGTAAATTAGTTAATATTGCCATGCCAATAAGTGCGGTAACGATTGAGGAAAATTTTATCTATACTAGCGATGGTGAGATTAGTTTGCAAGAGTCAGTAGAAGCTGAGGTATCCCGTATTGGGCCTTTAGATGAAATGCGTTACGATTGGCAAATTTTGTCTGAATCAGGTAATGAACAAACTGTATTTGTTGTGGCAGCCAAAGCAGAGGTAGTAGATAAGCTTACTGATCTTTTAGATGAGGTTGGTTTGACAGCTAGCAATGTGGATGTGGATTTGATTGCAGTTGCCAATGCTTTTGCTATTGCGCAAAATGCTGATCAAGAAATCAGTACTGGGCGTGTTGCCTTTTTTGATATTGGCGATTTTAATATGAAGACGCTGATTGTAGAGGATAATAATATTGTCTACAAACAAGAAGCAAACTTTGGTTTGGAACAGTTAATACAACAGATCCAGTTAAACTATCAAGTGAGTGATAGTGAAGCTGAGTTGATGGTTACCAATGAATCTAAGCGGCCTGCCGATTATAAAACGGTTATTGCTGATGTGTATAATATGCAAGTGGCTCAAGAAGTACAACGCGCTTTACAGTTTTTCTATGCTACTCAAAATATGGATGCAGGAACGGAAATTAAACATATTATGGTAAGTGGTAGTGGTTGTATTTCAGGTGTGGCCGAGGCAATTTATGCTCAAACCAATATTGCTACGCGTCAAGTTAATCCGATATCATTTGCTAACAATAAAACTAAAGCTGATGCAGTACAGTTTGCTAAAGATGAGGCATCATTGACCACGGCTTTTGGTTTGGCTTTAAGAGGGCTTGTATAAATGAATTTAATTAAAATTAATCTGTTGCCGTATC
>CAKARD010000142.1 GCA_916720425.1 uncultured Kingella sp.
GTATGGAGCAAGGACCGATTACCACCAATAAGCGGTTATCAACTCCATGAATGATATCTGCAATTTCACGGCGTGTTTTCACCACCAGTTCAGTAACTTGGGGCGTAAGGGGTAACTCATATAAATGTGCAATGGGTGGCAGCAATTCATCTATTTTACGAATGCGTACATCATCGGTTTGTGATAGTCGGTTCATAATATTTTTATTAACTCTGATTTAAAAAACCAGAATATCAACATCAATCAGAATAATCAACCTGTCCATTGGTTAAAATGGTAAATTTTGTTAATAATGATTAAAATTATTCAGGCATTAATAGCATGATACCATTACAATTTTCATCCATTATAATTGATACCATTTGGCTATATGTATACCTTAATTATCCCTGATTTAATACAACCTTTGGGTGAATTTGCGCCCGTTTTATCTACACCCACATTAGACAAAATTATTCGTTTTGCACATTTTCAAACACAGATAAAAAGTCGTTCGCAATTACTATGGGACAATTTGGGTGCGCCTGATAAATTGTCCGTTAATCAAGCTTACGTTTCGCCCGTCTGGCAGCAGATGGGCATGAATAGCGTTAATATGATAGATGGGGCATATTTAGGCATTCAATACGATGAAGCTCAAACATTATGCAACGATTTAAATGCATTTTATCGCACAGAATATCACTTTGATATTATTCGCCCCGATTTATGGCGCATAACCTTGCCTCATCCCATTAAATGGCAAGTAAGCAGTATATTAGATAAGAGTGGCATGATGTCGGGTGAACCACCCGTATCAGAGGATCAATCATCATGGTTGCATTTATCCACCGAAATAGCCATGTTTTTACATCAACATAATATTAATATGCACCGTAAACCTCCTATTAATGCTGTGTGGTTGTGGAATCTCATTCCAACTGTATCCTCATTACCAAATTTTATTGCCAGCAATAGCGTGTGGCACAACCCTATTCCACTTGAAAAATGGGATAAAACTCAATCAATGGTCTTGCTCCATGACTGCATGGCGTGCGCCAATACAGGTGATGTGGGGCAATATACAGAAATTTTAATGCGTTTGGATAAACAATGGTTCACCCCACTTTATCAGGCGGTTAAAATGGGTCAAATCAAACAGGCACAAATTATTTGTCAACAAGGTATCTGGCAATGGCGACGCTATGCACATTGGGCAATCTGGCGCAAAAAACGCACATGGTGCGATTATGCAAACAATTTTGATTTTTGACTTAATAAAAAAAAAGTTTCATACTCTTGTATTCTTGTTATTTTTAGCACAAAGGAAGAATGATGACTGTACGTAGCATGACGGGTTACGCAAATGCTTCGGGTGAATGCGCAGGCACACGTGTAGAATTAGAAATTCGAGCAGTGAATCACCGTTTTTTAGATACACAATTTAGGATTCCCGATGATTTACGTTATTTAGAAAGCATTTTACGCGAGAAAATTAGTGCAAAACTATCACGTGGTAAAATAGAATGCCGTATTCGATTAAACGCTTTAACAGATAACGCCGAACATTTACACATTAATCATAATTTGGTCGATGAATTGGCACAATTAAGTGTAAAATGGCGTAAAAAATACGATTTAGCCAAATTAAGTGTGGCAGACATTTTACGTTTTCCTGATGTTCTCAATAGCACTGAAATGGATAGTGATGCCTTAGAAGAAATGGTATTACATTTACTCAACGAAGCATTAGATGATTTTATTGCCGCTCGCACGCGTGAGGGTGCAAAATTACAAACGTATATTTTGGAACGTTTAGAATTAATGGAGCAAATTATCCAGGCTTTAGAAGAATTGTTCCCCACCTTATTGCAAACACATTTAGAACGCAGTCGCCGTCGCTTGGCTGAAGCAGTGAATAATATCGATGAAGATCGTCTAAAACAAGAATTTGCCTTATTTATGCAAAAAGCAGATGTAGATGAAGAATTTAGTCGTCTACACGCACATATTAATGAGGTACGCCGTATTGTAACTGAACATACAGGTAGTATAGGTAAGCGTTTGGATTTTCTTATGCAAGAATTAAATCGTGAAGCCAATACATTAGGTAGCAAGTCTATTGCCAGCGAATGCACACAAGTTTCGGTAGAACTTAAAGTTCTGATTGAGCAAATGCGTGAACAAGTGCAAAATATAGAATAAAATCAATGGGATTTGTGTTTTAATTTTATCTTTTAAGCTTGCTATATTATATTCATAGTGGACTAAATGATGAATTCTTCACATTCCCATTTTAGCTATAGCGTGCCATATACGTTTTGTTTAGCTTACATAAGCTCTGTCTAAACCCTATCTCAACCTAAACTATTCACCACCACTTATCGCCCAATCTCGTTTTAATTGATTGAGCTGTTGCAATATGCGGCGACTATTTATTCCCAATGGCAAGCGAAAATCCAACAATAAACGCGTTACCGCTTGTGCTTGAACCAAATGTTCGGGCTGAGAAAATTGCCCCATACCTAAACCTAATAACGTTGCACCCTTTACCATAATACTATTAGGAGGAATCTTGGCATTAGGCATAATCGCAATAGCCGCATGTTCAGCTTGAATCAGGTAATGCACGTCAGACAAAATAGGGTTGCCTACATTATCTTGTTGTGTGTCAGGCGCAAACCCCAATGCAGTCAAAAGTTGCCACTCAAAACGGCGCAAGCTATCAGCACAATCATCATGGCGTGTACCAATATCATGCAACACTTGATATAACGCCTGATACACATCAATATGCGCATCTTCATAAGGTAATAAATTTTGCACCAATTCATTCACATATAAAGCACTAAATAAAGCTCGCCCTCTCGGTTGTGCCCACCCCCCCTGCCATTCTGCACGATGTAAAGTTTTTAACTCTTCCTGACCAAACCAAGATGCAAACAGTGGTACAAACGGCACCAAAACTCCACGCAATTCCGATCCGCGCGAACGTGCACTTCTTGCCAAGAATGCAATTTTTCCATAATCACGACTAAACGCTTCTATACGCAGGCTATTTTCACGCCATGGCTGGGACGAAAGCATAAAAATAGGTTGATGATTGATACGATAAGACATGAGATAAATAAAAATTTCAAAGTAGCAAATTATAGTTTTAATAATGTCTCTGCTACAATTGGTATTTTAGTTATTGAGATTGCCTTATGGCTTCATTAGAAACTTGGATAGGTTTACGCTATTTACGCGCTAAAAAACGCACAGGCTTTATGTCATTCATATCGGTGATGTCTGTTGTGGGCATTTCATTGGGTGTGATTGCCCTAATTGTTGTATTATCAGTGGTTAACGGTTT
>CAKARD010000143.1 GCA_916720425.1 uncultured Kingella sp.
AAAACAACAAAACACAAGGAACATTACAATGTATAAGGTCAAACCCAAATCTCGTCCTATTTTTTTGGATTTGAATATTCTCACACGTAGTTTGCCTTTGCCTGGCATTATCTCTATTTTGCACCGCTTATCTGGCGTAGCACTGTTTTTTATTTTACCTATTTTGCTGGCTTTACTTAACGGTTCTTTAAGTAGTGGTGAAAGTTTTGAACACTATAAAGCTTGGGCTGATAACGCTTTATTTAAGCTAATTTTAGTAGGTGTTTTGTGGGCATTTTTGCATCATTTGTTTGCTGGTGTCCGCTTTTTGTTGCTAGATGCACACATTGGCGTGGATTTACTTACTGCACGTAAAACTGCACGTATTGTATTAATTGCCGAAGCCATTGCAACGTTTATCTTGGGGATAGCATTATGGTAAAACGTATCTTAGTAGGTGCACATTATGGCTTACGTGATTGGGCGATGCAACGCATCACAGCGGTTGTCATGTTGGCTTATACTGTATTATTTTTCTTTTTCTTATTAGGTATGGCTGGTGCAGAAGATTATACGCAATGGCAAGCCCTGTTCGATAAAATTTGGGTAAAAGTGTTTACTCAAACAACTTTTATAGCAGCATTTTTACATGCTTGGGTGGGTATGCGTGATTTATGGATGGATTATGTTAAGCCTTTTGGATTACGTTTTCTCTTACATTCTCTAACCATTCTTTGGTTGGTGGGTTGTACCGTTTATTCATTTTATGTTATTTGGGGCTAAATCATGACTTATCCGATTCGTAAATTTGATGCAGTGATTGTAGGCGGTGGTGGTGCGGGATTGCGTGCTGCTTTGCAATTATCTAAAGCTGGTGTTCATACTGCTGTTTTGTCAAAAGTTTTTCCAACACGCTCACATACAGTTGCTGCGCAAGGGGGTATTTCTGCTTCTTTAGGTAATGTGCAAGAAGATAATTGGGAATGGCATATGTACGATACCGTAAAAGGTTCGGACTGGCTGGGTGACCAAGACGCGATTGAATTTATGACGCGCAATGCGGTTGATGCCGTTGTGGAATTGGAACACATGGGCATGCCATTTGACCGTGTAGAAAGTGGCAAAATTTATCAACGTCCCTTTGGTGGACATACAGCAGAACACGGTAAACGTGCTGTAGAACGTGCTTGTGCGGTTGCTGACCGTACTGGTCATGCCATGTTGCATACTTTGTATCAGCAAAATGTTCGTGCCAATACACAATTTTTTGTGGAATGGACAGCATTGGATTTAATCCGCGATGAACAGGGCGATGTAGTCGGCGTAACCGCTATGGAAATGGAAACAGGTGAGGTTTATATTTTCCATGCGAAAGCCGTTTTATTTGCGACAGGTGGCGGTGGACGTATTTATGCCTCTTCTACCAATGCTTATATGAATACAGGCGATGGATTAGGTATTTGTGCACGTGCAGGCATTCCTTTGGAAGATATGGAATTTTGGCAATTCCACCCAACAGGTGTAGCAGGTGCAGGCGTATTGATTACCGAAGGTGTGCGTGGCGAGGGGGGTATTTTGCTCAATGCCCAAGGCGAACGTTTTATGGAACGCTATGCGCCAACGGTTAAAGATTTGGCTTCGCGTGATGTGGTTTCTCGTGCAATGGCAATGGAAATTCATGAAGGACGCGGTTGCGGTCCAAATAAAGACCATGTATTACTCAAAATTGACCATATTGGTGCAGAAAAAATCATGTCAAAATTGCCTGGTATTCGTGAAATTTCTATCCAATTTGCAGGCATTGACCCTATTCGTGATCCCATTCCAGTTGTGCCAACCGTGCATTATATGATGGGTGGTATCCCAACCAATTATCATGGCGAAGTGGTTGTGCCTGAAGGTGATAATTTAGAAAAACCAGTTAAAGGTTTATATGCAGCTGGTGAGTGTGCGTGTGCTTCAGTGCATGGTGCCAATCGTCTGGGTACAAACTCACTCTTAGATTTGGTAGTGTTTGGTAAAGCGGCAGGCGATAGCATGATTGAATATGTACGCCAAAACGACTGGCGTGAGTTTACCCAAAAACGACTAGAGCGTCTCAACAACCAAACAGGTGGAGAAAATGTTGATGCCCTGCGTGGTGAATTACAACGTACATTGCAAAGTCATGCAGGCGTATTCCGCACTGATGCCATTTTAAAAGATGGTGTGGAAAAAGTTTTGGCATTGTATGAACGTGCTAAAAATACTGAAATTGGCGATAAAAGCATGGTGTGGAATACGGCACGTATTGAAGCATTGGAATTGGACAATCTGATGGAAGTGGCTAAAGCGACAATGCTTGCCGCCGAAGCACGCAAAGAATCTCGCGGCGCTCATGCCTCAGACGACCATCCAGAACGCGATGATGTGAATTGGATGAAACACAGCTTATTCTATTCGGCTGATAACAGCTTGAAATATAAGCCAGTTCACACTCAACCTTTAACGCATGAATACATTAAACCTGCGAAACGGGTTTATTAATAAAAATTTTTTCAGGCAACCTGAAAATTAGACGAAAATAAGAAGCAAAATATGAATCAAATTTGGCGCATTGCTGTTGTTGGCGCATTGCTGTTGAGTGCGTGTGTGAGTACGTTGGATCCTGGCATTGGTGTAGTAGACAATACGCAAATTGAGCAACAATTTACCGATTGCAATCAAATTGCGAATAGTTTGTCGTCTGCTGAAAAGATTGTGGAAAATTTGCGTTTGCAACGTAAAATCAGCAATTTAGGCAATGGTGTCAATACGGCGTCGGCGATACTGAATCCTTTCATTTTGCTGAATGCACAATGGTCAAGTACCAAAAAAATTGATGAAGTATTAGCTTCTTATGAAGAGCGTGTAAAAAAATTAACCGAGCGTAAAAACGCATTAAACTGTTCAGCAACAGTGATGGCTGCTAGTGCGCCAGTCGGACAATAAATTATGCATTATCTAATAAAAATAATGACATAATATAAAAAATTTAAGGAATACAATCATGGAAAAAATCAAACTACAAGTGTATCGTTACAATCCAGATAAAGATGATAAACCCTATATGCAAGATTATGAGTTAGAAATTGCCCCCAGTGATGTTAAATTGTTGGACGCAATCATGAAACTCAAAGCCCAAGATGACACCCTATCTTTCCGCCGTTCTTGCCGTGAAGGGATTTGCGGGTCAGACGGCATGAATATTAACGGTCGTAACGGCTTGGCGTGTTTGACTGATATTCGTAGCTTACAACAACCAATTGTTTTGCGTCCATTACCTGGTCTGCCCGTTATCCGAGATTTAATTGTGGATATGACCCAATTTTTTAA
>CAKARD010000144.1 GCA_916720425.1 uncultured Kingella sp.
TTCAACCACAGGCAATTTAGTATGAGTAGTACCAACTTTCAACTCAAACTCAAACAAACGCAACAGCTTAACCAAAGCATGCAACAATCATTGCGCATATTGCAAATGTCTGGGCAAGAAATTGAGCGTGAAGTAGAAGACTGGTTGGCCGATAATCCATTGTTAGAACGTACTGAAGAACAACAAACTGAATACGATCCCATGCATACCACTGTTGATATTGCCAAACGCAGCCAAAGCTTAGACGATGATGATGGTAGTGCTTGGGAAAATATCGCGGTAGAACAAACGATAAATGATTATCTGCACCAACAAGTCTGTGAATATCCGCTCACTAAAGCGCAAGCTAAACGTATACACATACTCATAGATTTTTTAGATGAAAAAGGTTATCTAAATGAAAGTATAGAAGAAATCATCGAACATACACCCTTAGAATGGATGTTAAATGAAGAGGAAATGGAAGAAGCTTTACAATATTTGCAAAATTTTGATCCTCCAGGTATTGCAACCAGTAATCTTACCCAATCATTATTACACCAGCTAGATCGCTACCCTATGAGTCCACAACGCCGTTGTGCAATACAAATTGTTGTGCATCATTTGGATAAAATCACCCAAAACCAACCCAAAACTATCAATCGATTAGGCAAATTATTGCCCGATTATTCCCCCACTATATTGGCACAAGCACTAGAAATGATTTGTAATCTCAATCCTTATCCCGCCTATGGTTTTGCCAGTGAAGAGCGCACACAATATGTGCGTCCCGATGTTTTTGTACACAAAATGCCTCAAGGTTGGCAAGTAATTTGCAATGACTTTGCCACACCTCAAATCCAGATCAATCCAGAACTTAACCAAGCTTTGAGTGACACTGAAGAGCTGGATCCCATCTGGCGTGAAAAAATCAGTCATGCCAAACAAAAAGTCGATATGCTACAGTTACGCAAAAATACTTTAATGCGTGTATCTGAATATATTGTTGAAAAACAGCAGGATTTTTTTCAATTTGGTGAAATTGCGCTGGTTCCTATGTTATTGAAAGATTGTGCTAAAACATTAGATTTAGCCGAATCTACCATCAGTCGTGCCGTAAGCAATAAATATTTAGCTTGTCCACAAGGCTTATTTGCGTTACGCTATTTCTTCACGCAAAGCGCAGTAAATGACGGTAGTAACGAAGGTATGAGCGCAGGGGCAATTAAATCTATCATGATGCAAATAATAGAGAGTGAAGATAAACGTCATCCGCATTCTGATTCCACTTTGCATCGTATGTTACAACAACAAGGTATTAATATTGCACGGCGTACCGTAGCTAAATATCGTGAACAATTGGGTGTACCTACCGTTCAACAGCGCAGAATTTAGTTTTTTACCCCAACTAAGGAGTTCAGCATGAACATCAAAATTACCGGTATTCATTTTGACGTAACCGAAGCGGTCAAAAATCGTGTAGAAACCAAACTCGCACGCATTAATCGCCACAGCGACAGCCTAATTTCTGCGAGCGTAACCTTATCTGTGGATAAATTAGATAATAAAGCTGCAACTCAAATTCACTTGGCAGGCAAAGATATTTATGTTGAAGCCACAGGAAATGATATGTATTGTGCCATAGACAGTATGGCAGAGAAACTAGATCGGGCTATTTTACAATACAAAGAAAAATATCAGCATTAATCTGATATAACCATTGGGGCGTGGATAACACGCCCATACTCTTTTAATCTCAATATTTTAGGCATGATTATGCTAGACAAACAACAATCACTCATTCACATCAATGGCCCTGTTGGCACACTAGAAACGCTTTATTTTTCTGCCATAGGTCAAGAGCGTGGTGTTGCCGTGATCAATCACCCCAACCCAACACAAGGCGGAACCTTCACCAATAAAGTCATTCAAACTGCTGCCAAAGCATTAACAAACATGGGTTTCCACTGCTACTTACCCAATATGCGTGGTACAGGCAATAGTGCAGGTGTGCATGATTTTGGTGTAGGCGAAACCGATGATTGTATTGCTGTGATTGATTATGCCCGTGCCCAACACCCCAATGCACCCAAATTTGCCCTATCTGGTTTTTCATTTGGTGGCTATGTGGCTACATTTGCCGCTCAACAACGCATGCCCGATTTATTATTACTAATAGGAGCCGCATTGGGGCATTATGAACGCGCCTCCGCTCCTCATGCCCCCAATCCACAAAAAACTTTAGTCATTCATGGTGCAGATGATGAAGTAGTGGAACTAGCCAAACCAATTAAATGGTGCGGAGAACAAGATTTACCCATTATTGTTTTGCCCAATAGCTCACATTTTTTCCATGGTAAACTCATTGTATTGCGTGATACGATTAACCGTTTCGTTCCACCCATGTTAGATTAAATCTCATTAACTAAAAACCCACCTTTAAGTTTTAACTATAAGGGTGGGTTTTATATACTGCTATCAAGCCAAACGACCGTGACATTGTTTGTATTTTAAACCACTGCCACAAGGACAAGGATCGTTACGATGAACCACTACCCCTTGGGATTCCAGCACATCAGGTGCATATTGCGCATCGTCCTCGCTCATATTATTAGGATCAAACGCTGCACGCGCCAAACCATCACGTGAACCTGCTAATATACCTTGCATATTCGGTGCTTGAGCATGAACTTCTTGCATATCAATATGTTCAGATTCCAACGCTGTTTCTTCATGCTGACGTACTTCTACCGAAGTCAACAACGCCGTAACATGATGACGAATGTTATGCCATAAATTTTGGAACATCTCAAAGGCTTCACGTTTGTATTCCTGTTTCGGATTTTTTTGCGCGTAACCACGTAAATGTATCCCTTGACGCAAATAATCCATCGCTGCCAAATGTTCACGCCATTGCCCATCTAACACATGCAAAATCACACTGCGTTCAAAATGACGAAAACTTTCAGGATTAGTTTGCGCCACCTTAGCTTGATACTCTTCTTCTACCTTTTTAAGCAAACGTTCTTTAATATCTTCATTTTCCAGAGTATTATCGGCTTGAAGCCATTTTTGAATAGGCGCATGAATACGGAATTCTCCGCTTAATATGCTCTCCAAACCTAACACATCCCATTGTTCTTCCATGCTTTCAGGTGGAATATAGCTATCTACTAAATGACTAAGAATGTATTCACGCATTTCACGCGCCAATTCATCTATATTAGGACTCGTTAAAATCTCATTACGCTGATGATAAATCACTTTGCGTTGATCATTGGCAACATCATCATATTCCAATACTTGTTTACGCATATCAAAATTGCGCCCTTCCACTTTACGTTGCGCA
>CAKARD010000145.1 GCA_916720425.1 uncultured Kingella sp.
TTTTATTGTAAAAATTGACAATGAATCCACTCGTGGCATGACTGTTAGCGACGCAGTAAAAAAAATGCGCGGTAAACCTGGCACAAAAATTACACTCACTCTGTCTCGCAAAAATGCCGATAAACCCATTGTGGTGACACTTACTCGTGCTATTATTAAAGTCAACAGCGTACGCTCACATTTATTAGAAGATGGCATAGGCTATATCCGTGTTAGTCAATTCCAAGAACGCACGGTTGCCAGTGTTGCAGAAGCAGTCAGCAATTTAACTAAACAAAACAAAGATACATTAAAAGGTGTGGTATTGGATTTACGTGACGATCCTGGAGGCCTACTCAACGGTGCCGTAGGTGTCTCTGCCGTATTCTTGCAACCTACCGATACTGTAGTCAGCACAAAAGGGCGTGATAACAAACCAGGTATGCTACTCAAAGCTCGCCCTGAAGACTATTTACTCACAGCAGGCAGCGATCCATTAGCAAAATTGCCAAAAGAAATTAAAGATATCCCCGTTGTTGTATTGATTAATTCAGGTTCAGCATCAGCATCAGAAATTGTGGCGGGCGCATTACAAGATCACAAACGTGCAGTAATTGTGGGAACACGTAGCTTTGGCAAAGGCTCAGTGCAATCGGTGATTCCCATTTCCAATGGTGGCGCAGTTAAATTAACAACTGCACTGTATTACACACCCAATGATCGATCTATTCAAGCCATAGGCATTGTGCCAGATGTGGAAGTAACCGATAAAAAACGTATTTTTGAAAGCCGTGAAGCTGATTTAAATGGACATATTGGCAATCCACTAGGGGCAGATGATGTAACAGGAGGAGTCGTACCAATAAATGACGAGGTAGCCAGCGAACCCAAAACCGCTAGCGAAGCCAACCCTAAGTTAGAAGAACTCTCTTCTCGCCGAAAACCCGATCCTAGCAAAGATGATCAATTGCGCAAAGGTTTAGAATTAATTAAAAATCCTACCGAATATCAACAATCATTGGGTTTGGCAGCTAAAAAACCTACCGAAAAAACCGATGAGAAAGATAAAAAATCCAGCACTCAATAAACCAATAAGCGAGTCACTTTACTCGCTTATTTTTTAATCACGTTTAGTCTTTCCACGCTTGGCGCAAATGCTTTAAGGCATCGTGCAAGGCACGAAATGCAACACTACCATGGTCTTCATTGTCGTATAAAGTAAACGATGCCTCTACTCCCAGTATTTTCAAGCGTTGTGATAAAGTTTGTGCATTATCGATCATGGCACGGCTTTGACGGCGCACATCATCAGTTTTAGGTTTTTCTAGATTGCCTGCACTTATCCAAACACCAGCAGGATAATGTTGCCATTGATCAGACCAATCATGCCATATTGCTTGATTATTCCACCAAATAGATGGGCTAGAAATAATAAAATATTGATATTTTTGTGGGGTATTCAATAAGCGATAAGTGGTAAACAATCCCGCATAAGAATGACCAAATAAAGCCGTACGTTGTTCATCTATCGGTGCTATTTTAGTCAAAATAGGGGTTAATTCTTCATCTAGAAATCGAGCAAATTGCACTCGATTAACGGTTAAATCATCGGCACGATCTGTCGCAACGTTATCAGCATAACTGATGCCCACAATTAACATGGCCGTGGTGTGTTGAGTATTAGGGCTAAACAATAAGGTCTCTGCACTGATCGCGGCAGGTGCAAAATACCGTTCACCATCTAACACATATAATGTGGGATAATGTGTTGCTTGTCCTATTTTACTCACTTGTATGCGATAGGTTTTTCCTGTATGGCGTGATGTGATTTGCTGTTCTTGTGCGTTATCTAATATGCTTTTTTGCCATGCATAAGTGGGTGAAATCATTGTCATCATCAGCACTATTATTCCATATTTTACTAAACCAAAAATTTTCTTTTGATATAACATGTTAGTATGGGTTAACATTTTTACTCACTTTATCCGGCTTAAGAAACTTTTAGTTCGTTCGTGCTGCGGTGCGTTAAACAGTTGTTCAGGTGCGCCTTGTTCCACAATCACACCAGCATCCATCACCACGACAATATCTGCCACCTCTAGCGCAAATTTAATTTCATGTGTCACCACCAACATGGTCCAGCATTCTTGCGCTAACTCTCTCATGGTATTAAGTACATCTTGCACCAATTCAGGATCCAATGCAGAAGTAGGCTCGTCAAATAACATCAATTCTGGTTGCACGGCCAACGCACGAGCAATGCCCACACGTTGCTGTTGCCCACCCGATAATTGGTAAGGATACAAATCTACTTTATCTGCTAGCCCTACTTTTGCTAATAAATCTAAGGCTTCGTGTTTAGCTTGTTCTTTAGATTTACCTTGTACATAAATCGGTGCTTCTATCACATTTTCTAAGGCCGTTTTATGTGGAAAAAGATTGTATTGTTGAAACACCATGGCAGATTTACGACGCAAAGCAAGAATATCTTTTTTACTGGGATGTTGCGCAAAATCTATGCTGACAATCGGCTCGCGATCAAAACAAATTTGCCCTTGCTCGGGCAGTTCCAATGCATTTAAACAACGCAAAAATGTAGTTTTCCCAGAGCCAGATGGTCCTAATATCACGATTACTTGCCCTTTAATGATATCCAAATCCACACCACGCAAAATGGAGTTGGTGCCAAAGGTTTTTTGTATATTTCTAATAGTTATCATAATATTATCCTATTTGGCAATATGACGATCAAAGTGTTTTTCTAATTTGGCTTGTAACACAAATAATACCCCACAAAAACACCAATATAAAAAACCTGCCTCAATATAAATCGGTAAAAAATCATAAGACACGTTGGCGTGCTGTTGTGTAATACGAAACATTTCGGTTACCGTTACAAACGATGCCAGTGAGGTTTCCTTAAATAAGCCAATAAAACTATTACTTAACGGGGGCACGGCAACACGTAAAGCTTGTGGTGCAATAATGCGAATAAAGGTTTGAATATAGGTCATACCAATGGAAAACCCTGCCTCCCATTGCCCTTTGGGCACGGATAAAATGGCCGCGCGGACGGTTTCAGAACTATAAGCACCCACGTTTAATGAAAACGCAATAATGGCTGCAGGAATGGGATCAATATACACATTTAATGCAGGCAAACCATAAAACACTACGGCCAACTGCACTAACATAGGTGTACCACGTATAATGGAAATGTAAACTTTAAATAAAAATAACAATATGTTATGCCAC
>CAKARD010000146.1 GCA_916720425.1 uncultured Kingella sp.
AAACAATATCTTAAATCCTTTGCCTCTTTTTTTGAATTGTCAATAGCCCCTAGTACGGCATGATGTTTTTGTGCCGTACCATAATAAATCAAAACGATGTCAAGTTAAGATTGATGTTTGGCAATCAAAAGATCATAAAAATCATTATGATAATAAAAAAATGAGATCAAATCGGCATGTTATGGTGAATCTTGCCATAAAGTACGCACACGTGCTAAATCTTCAGCAGTATCTACCCCTGTAGGAGGGGCATTATCTACCACTTCTACTGCAATTGGATAACCATGCCATAATACGCGCAACTGTTCTAAGCTTTCTGTAAGTTCTAAGGGGGATTCACTTAATTGTATGTATTGGCGCAAAAAACGAACACGGTAAGCATAAATACCAATATGGCGCAATGGTGTAGGATTGGGTAATTTGTGTTGTGCCATGTTAGCACGTGGGTAGGCAATGGGTGCGCGACTAAAGTATAAAGCATTGCCTTGCTGATTGAGTACCACTTTGACACAATTGGGATTAATAAATTCAACAAAATCATGCAAGGGGTGTGCTGCAGTGGCCATAGGTGCATGAGAATGGATTAATTTTTGTGCTACTTGTTCAATTAATATCGGTGGAATCATGGGTTCATCACCTTGTACATTTACCACAATGGCATCATCATCAAGACCCAATAATTGGGTTGCTTGCGCCAAACGCATTGTGCCACTGGCGTGCTGTTTATCTGTCAAAATGGCATTTATTCCATATTGCGCACAAACTTGTTGAATGCGTTCATCATCGCAGGCCACGGTAATATTTTGAATACTGCTTTTTTGTGCCTGTTCTGCCACACGAACAATCATGGGTTTGCCGTGTATATCAGCCAGTGGTTTTTCGGGTAAACGGCTTGATGATAAGCGTGCTGGGATAATGATGTGGATATTCATGATTTTACTTCCAAATCAGTAAGCGGGCGGGCTTCTTGTTCCAACATAATTGGTATTCCATCACGAATAGGAAAAGCCAAACGTGCAGCTTTGCTCCATAACTCTTGTGTCTCTGGATGATATTGCAATGGTTTTTTAGTAAGAGGACAAATGAGTTTATCCAAAAATTTCTCTTGCATGGGTGTTAATCCTTATTTAGATTGAATATCCGAAAGTTTCAATTTTAGCATAAGCCAATCGCTTAAATTAGGCTGAATATCGGCATTAATGGGCAAAACCCAAATATGATCGCCTACGGATTGAGGCAGCTTAACGGCGTCTTTTTCAGTGATAAATAAATAATCTGCATGAGGTAATGTCTCTATAGATAAATTTGCGTGATCGGGCAAAATATATTGTTCGTTTAATACAAATCCTAGTTGTGTGAGACTGTCAAAAAAACGTTCAGGACGTGCAATGCCTGCCAATGCGACACAATACGCATGTTGTGCGATTTCTTGTGGCGTAATGGTTTGACTGGGATTATTTAAACGATAAGGAGGGCGTGCATGAATTTGACTATAAAATACAGGAAGAGATGGTGTAAAGCGTTGTTGTGCTTGTGTGGCTAAATGCGCATTACCCTGACTGATTAACAACGCATCAATATTATTGAGACGTGATAAAGGTTCGCGTAATGCTCCATTGGGTAGGACATCTAAATCATCGCGCAACACATCTATAGCGGGAAAGACACATATCTCAATATCACGTGCCAAACGATAATGTTGCAAACCATCATCCGCAATAATTAATTGTAATTGGGGATAATGTGCGAATAATAACTGCGCCGCTTCTGCACGATTGGCTGCGACTGCAAGAGGTGCTTGGGTTTGACGATATAATAATAATGGTTCATCCCCAGCTTGTTTTGCTGTACTGTGTGGGGTCACAATGTGTGCTGTTTTTTGTATTCTGCCATAGCCACGGCTGATGATGCCCACACGTATGCCACGTTGTTGTAATTGTGTTACCAATGATGCCACAATGGGTGTTTTCCCTGTACCGCCTGCGTGCAAATTGCCTACAATCACGACGGGAATAGGTAAATTTTGAGCGATGGGTTTTTTTCTATATATAACTACCCAAGCAAACAAACGAGACCAAGGCGCCAGTAACAAACGTAACCATGGCTTAGGATTTTGCCAATGTTGTTCCAAAATGGTGTGCAGTGAAAACATATCTTTAAATTATTTCTATAAAAAGTTGAGGTTGGGTATACAGTAAGATATGCTAATGCAGTAGCAAGTTAAAGCAAGTTCACTATATAATTTATCTTACCCCAAATAATCAGAGAAATCACTCATGCACAGCCAATTTCGCCATATTGGTTTACTTACTCGCCCAAATACGCCTGATATTGCGCCTGTTATTCGGGATTTGATTGCCTTCTTACGCCAAAAAAATTTAAATATTTATTTGGACAAACAATGTGTTGAAGAAGGTTTGGTTGAAACAGAGGAGATTGAAGGATGTTATGTTTCTGAGCATATTGGACAGCATTGCGATTTGATTTTGGTATTAGGTGGTGATGGCACATTTTTGTCTGCGGCCCGCAAAGCGGCACCCTATCGAGTACCGCTGATTGGTGTCAATCAGGGACATTTGGGCTTTTTGACCCAAGTATCACGCGATGAAATGCAAACCGAACTCACTGCTATGTTATCGGGACAGTATTTGGCAGATAATTGCATTATGCTAGAAACCAGTATAGTGCGCGAAGGACAAACTATACACCAAGGTTTAGCATTAAACGATACAGTTCTATCACGCGGTGGAGCAGGAAAAATGATAGAGTTTGAGATTTTTATCAATGGTGAATTTGTCTGCACACAGCGATCAGATGGGATCATTATGTCTACGCCCACGGGTTCTACGGCTTATGCTTTAGCAGCGGGAGGCCCGATTTTGCAGACAGCCATTCGTGCCTTTACTATCGTACCAATTTGCCCACAATCCATGACCAATCGCCCGATCGTTATTAGTGATAGTTGCGAGATCCGCATATTGATAACTAACACCAAAGCAGGTGATGTACGCGTTCATTATGATGGGCAATCATCTGTAGACATTATGAATGCAGATGAAATTGTGATACATCGGTATTGTTATGATTTGCGTATTTTGCACCCTACCTCTTATCAATATTATCGAACGTTGCGCCAAAAATTGCATTGGGGCGAGCAATTGGTTTGATATTTTTATATTTTTATATTTTTATATTTTTATATTTTTATATTTTTATATTTTTATATTTT
>CAKARD010000147.1 GCA_916720425.1 uncultured Kingella sp.
ATTTTGCTTTCTATGCCCTGTTCTTGCAACAATACCTGATATTGTTTTGCATTAAGATGTCGACGATTAATACGCAAAGTCAGCGGCGGATGCGTTTGAAAAGCATTCACTATATTGTGCCAATATTTGGGATATTGACGTTGCAGTGTTTTGAGTAACCAAATAGGTAGGTTATATTTTGCCATTTCATTATGTTGACAAGAGCGATTAAGCGTCTCTCTTTCACGTAAAAAGCGGCGTAAAATGGCATTAGCAAATGAACGATACTGCCCACGCCCTATTTTCGCAATATGATTTACTGCTTCATTAACCACTGCATACGGCGCATTACGCGTATGATTCAACTGATACAATGCAATAAGCAAATACTGTTCCAATAATCTATTTTCCAAGGGGCTTTTGAGCATTTTTTGCAACATATACAACAAACTCGCACGATAACGTTGCACACCATAAACAATATCTTGCAACATACCTTTATCTTGCAATGATAAATTGGCATGCTTTGTCAATAATTGAGTCAATTCATCAGAAAGATTTTTGCCATTTTCTACTGCATGTAAAACTGTGGTAGCAAGCGATTGTACTTGGGATAAAGACATGATTTTTCACTTATAAAGACAATTAAGGACAAACATTAACACAAATGATAAAATTGCGTCCAATTTTGAACACAATGACGAGATAAAATAAATGATTTCAACCAATAATATCACGATGCAATTTGGCGCAAAGCCTTTATTTGAAAATGTTTCTGTGAAATTTGGCAAAGGCAATCGCTATGGTTTGATTGGCGCGAATGGCTCAGGCAAATCCACATTTATGAAAATTTTGGGCGGCGATTTGGAACAAACAAGCGGCGAAGTAGCCATTGAAAGTGGCGTGCGTTTGGGTAAATTGAAACAAGACCAATTTGCTTATGAAGATATGCGCGTATTAGATGTTGTGATGATGGGACACACCGAAATGTGGGCGGCAATGACCGAACGTGATGCGATTTACGCTAATTTGGAGGCAACCGAAGAAGATTACATGCATGCGGCTGAATTGGAAGCAAAATTTGCCGAATACGATGGTTATACCGCCGAAGCGCGTGCAGGTGAATTGCTGTTGGGTGTGGGTATTGAAGAATCTTTGCATAATGCAACAATGGCGGAAGTTGCGCCTGGTTTTAAATTGCGCGTGTTGTTGGCACAAGCGTTGTTCTCCAAACCTGATGTTTTGTTATTGGACGAGCCGACCAATAACTTGGACATCAATACCATTCGTTGGTTAGAAGGTGTTTTAAATCAATATGATAGCACCATGATTATTATTTCGCACGACCGTCATTTCTTAAATGAAGTCTGCACGCATATGGCGGATTTGGATTACAACACGATTACCATTTACCCAGGTAATTACGATGATTATATGTTGGCAAGCGCACAATCACGTGAACGCACATTGAAAGACAACGCCAAAGCCAAAGAAAAATTACAAGAATTACAAGAATTTGTCGCACGATTTAGTGCCAATAAATCCAAAGCTCGTCAAGCAACTTCTCGTTTAAAACAAGCCGATAAAATCAAGGCTGAAATGGTGGAAGTCAAACCTTCTACGCGTCAAAATCCATATATCCGTTTTGAAACAGATGAGAAAAATAAATTGCATCGTCAAGCAGTTGAAGTGGAAAACTTGGCAAAATCATTTGATAAAACACTGTTTGAAAAATTGTCGTATATTCTGGAAGCAGGACAACGTCTTGCCATCATTGGTCCAAATGGTGCGGGTAAATCCACTTTATTGAAATTGCTGGCAGGGGCATTTGATGAAAAACTATCTGATATTAAATCCGATGCGGGCACTATTAAATGGGCAGAAAAAGCCACGATTGGCTATTATCCACAAGACCACGAAAACGATTTTGACTGCGACATGGATTTAACCGAATGGATGCGCCAATGGGGGCAAGAAGGCGATGATGAACAAGTGATTCGTGGCACATTGGGGCGTTTGTTGTTCGGTGGCAACGATGTGGTAAAAAAAGTCAAAGTGTTATCGGGTGGTGAAAAAGGACGTATGTTGTATGGCAAGTTGCTGTTATTAAAACCAAATGTTCTGATTATGGACGAACCCACCAACCATATGGACATGGAGAGCATTGAGTCTTTGAATATGGCGTTGGAAAAATACAAAGGCACACTGATTTTTGTATCACACGACCGCCAATTTGTGTCATCTCTTGCTACGCAAATCATTGAATTAGATGGTAAAGGCGGTTATGAATACTATCTGGGTGATTACGAAAGCTATTTGGACAAAAAAGGACTAATGTAATTTTAAAGATGCGTGGGATTGTCCCCACGCTTTTTCATTGTATCTTAACTGGCTTCATCAATCCATGCCTGTTGTATGGCTTCTAAAATTTTTTCACCACAACGAGCAGGATCATCATCAAAATCGGGTAATGCCAAGATTAAATCGCGTAATTGAGTAAAGCGAAGAGTTTTAGGATCTATGCTGGAACCGTGTAAGTCATATAAATCTTCGGCAATGCGTTGCGTATCTATCCATTTCATGATTCAACTCCTTATGTAAATATTATTAATAGCGGATTACAGCATTCTCTCTACAATCCGCTTTCCTTTTTTATAAATAGAATTTTTCTATTACTTTTAAATCATCATCTAATTTATAGATCAATGGCTGACCTGTGGGAATTTCTAAAGCCATAATATCATCATCAGAAATACCTTCAATATGTTTTGCCAACGCGCGTAAGCTGTTACCGTGTGCTGCAACTAATACACGTTTACCAGACAAAATAGCGGGAGCGATTTGATCTTCCCAAAATGGAAGAACGCGCTCTAAGGTAATTTTTAAATTTTCACCATCTGGCACCACATCACTCGGTAAGTGTGCATAACGACGATCTTTGTGCGCAGAAAATTCGTCATTTTTGTCTAACAAAGGGGGTAAAGTATCATAGCTGCGTCTCCAAATATGCACTTGTTCATCACCATATTTTTCGGCAGTTTGTTTTTTATCCATGCCTTGCAATGCGCCATAATGACGTTCATTTAAACGCCAAGATTTGATTTGTGGCACAAACAATTGGTCGCTTTCTTCCAAGACTAAATTACAGGTTTTAATCG
>CAKARD010000148.1 GCA_916720425.1 uncultured Kingella sp.
TATTAATCAATAGTCCTGCCATGCAAGATTATATTTTTAAGGGTGAGTTGATGGAATGTATGAACTTGATGAACCGTTCGCAATCAGAAGGCATGCAAACCTTTGATCAGGATTTGTTCCGTCTTTATACCGAAGGTTTGATTACCAAAGATGAAGCACTGCGCCAAGCTGAATCTGCCAGCGACTTGAATTTGCAAATTAATCTGTGGGAAGATGGTCAAAATAAAGATGGTATTTATGAGCGTGTACGCGATTTACAAATGATGTAACAATCAGGGCGTGAGTTTCACGCCCTATATTTATTATGGAACGTATTATGAATTATTCTTTTTCTTTGCCATCATCAAGTGGTGAAATATTCTTTAGCCATGAGCATTTGCCTTTGGTGATCTATTTTTATCCTAAAGACCATACGGCAGGTTGTACAACTGAAGGTTTAGATTTTAATCGATTATTACCTGAATTTAATCGTTTGGGTTATACCGTGGTGGGGATTTCGCGTGATGGGATAAAATCCCACCAAAATTTTTGCCAAAAACAGGGATTTACTTTTGAATTGTTAAGTGATTCTGATGAGATTGTTTGTCGATTGTTTAATGTATTAAAACCAAAAAAATTATATGGCAAAGAATATATAGGCATAGAACGCAGTACATTTATATTAGATGAACAAGGCACAATAATTCATGAATGGCGAAAAGTGAAAGTCGCCAATCATGCACAAACAGTGTTAGATACATTAAAAGAGATAACGCATGCAGCCTAAAAATCATCTATCGTACAAACAAATGGCAATTTTATTAGCAATGCTAATTGCGATTATGCCATTTTCCATTGATGCATATTTGCCCAGTGTAAACAATATTGCCCAATCATTACAAGTAGATATCCACCATGTAGAAAAAAGTTTAAGTAGCTTTATGTTTGGTGTCGCATTGGGTCAAATTATTGGCGGTTCGCTATCAGATATTAAAGGACGAAGAAATATTGCCTTGTTTGGTTTGCTGGTTTACTTGGTGGGTTGTCTGGGCTTGATATTTGTTGAAACTGTTTATCAATTGATGGGTTGGCGTGTTGTACAAGCTCTGGGTGCGGGTATGTCTTCAGTCGTAGCAGGGGCTTTAGTGCGCGATAATTACCAAGGCAAGGAAGCGGCACAAATGTTTGCACTCATTGGGATTATTCTTATGACCGCTCCGCTGCTTGCGCCCATGTTGGGTTCATTATTACAAGATTTAGGTGGGTGGCGTGCAATCTTTGTGTTTTTGCTTTTATATGGTGGATTAGTGTTCACACTGTTGCAAAAATGTTTACCCAAACATAACCATGCGCAAACGCTAACGATGCATCATATTCATGATATGGCTGTGCGTTATAAACAAGTGTTGCAAAATAAAGTGGCTTTAGGTTTTTTGGCATATCAGGCGGGGGCTTTTTCGTCTATGATGATTTTTCTGACAGAATCCCCTTTTGTGTATATGCAACGTTATGAAATCAGCCCAAAACAATATGCATGGCTATTTGGTTGTAACATTGCCATGATGATGATATGCAATCGTTTAACCGCTTTTGGTTTGCGCCGAGATTGGACTTCAGTACGCTTACTGACGGTGGGTATTAGCATTCAAATGTGTGCCAATATTTTATTGACGATCTTGGTGTTGAGTTTGAAGCAACCTCCTTTGGTATTATTGGTGATGTGTGTCATGGTATCGGTGGGAACGCAAGGTTTAATTGTAGCCAATACTCAATCCCTATTTATGAGCCAATATCAACCAACAAGTGCAGGCAGTGCCAATGCCATTTTGTCTGCGGGGCAATCTTTGATTGGTGCTGCGATGGCTTATTTAGCCACATTATTACACAATGGTTCTATTGCTGTTATGGCGTGTTTAATGCTAGCTAGTACCACAATAGGTACACTATTATTGTGGCAAGGATCTAAAGGAGTTTTGCGCAAAAAAGCGTAATTTCAGGTTAATCAGGCTGATAGATAGAATAATTTACTTTATAGTAAGCAATTCATTCCGTTTAACTTTAACAAAGGAAACATTATGACTGTATTTAAGAACATGACGATTGCTGCTATGGCCAGTTTAATGGCATTAAGTGGCTGTGTAACCAATCCTACCACTGGGCAACAAGGTATTAGTAAAACTGCCATGTATAGCGGTATTGGTGCGGTGACTTGTGGTATTGTAGGTGCGATTACACATGGTAGCAAAGGGGCACGCAATTCAGCCTTAGCTTGCGGTGCTGTGGGTGCTGGTGTCGGTGGTTATATGGACTACCAAGAACAAAAATTGCGTGAACAATTAAAAGGCACAGGTGTAGAAGTAGCGCGCGAAGGCAACCAAATTAAATTAACCATGCCCGAAAATGTAACGTTTGCCACAGGCCGCTATGATTTATCACCCCAAGCACAAAATTCACTAGATAAAGCTGCACAAACATTAGCCATGTATACTGATACAACGATCCGTGTTGTAGGGCATACTGATACCACAGGCTCTGATGCCATCAATAATCCTTTATCTTATAACCGTGCTCAGTCTGTGGCGAACTATTTGCAAAATCGAGGTGTTGCTGCTAATCGAATGAGTGTATCAGGGCAAGGATCACGTCAACCGATTGCAGACAATAATACCGATTACGGACGTGCCCAAAATCGTCGTGTTGAAATTTTGATTAATCCTAATCCTAATGTAGCACAATAATCGTTAAAACTCAGGTAAGATTTAGTGCTTTCCTGAGTTTTGATTTATTAGTATTAAAAAGATTGTCAAAGTATATACGTTTACCTAAAATCACATTTTTATATTTAGGATAATAAAATGAAATGGAACCAATGGGCAATGGTTGTCTTGTTGAGTATTGCCAGTTTTGCTGCTTATGCCGAAACACACGCCATCATTGAAACCAATATGGGCAATATTGAGTTGCAATTAGATGAGAAAAAAGCCCCTAAAACAGTGGCAAATTTTGTTTATTATGCCAATAAAGGATTTTACAACCATACCATTTTTCATCGTGTTATAGATGGTTTTATGATACAAGGAG
>CAKARD010000149.1 GCA_916720425.1 uncultured Kingella sp.
CTTTGGTTTTATCCCAACCATTTTCTGTGGCTTCTTTGGTTTTATCCCAACCGCGCTCTGCGGCATCTTTGGTTTTATCCCAACCATTTTCTGTGGCTTCTTTGGTTTTATCCCAACCGCGTTCCGTGCTTTCACGTGTACGCTCCCAGTTATGTTGGCTGTCTTGTTTTACACCATTCCATGTATTGCTACAAGCAGATAAACACAACGCTACCATACTCACGAATAAGACTTTTTTCATATATTATTTTCCTAAATAAAAATTAAATTCTAAAAAATGTTACCATCATGCCAAAAAAATACACTTTTCGCAAGGCCTAATCTTTATCATACGAACCAAATCTTGAAAGTCGATAAAAATGATAAGGTCTGTTTTTTAGCCATAACATGGTTTCAACCTTTAAATATAGGTAAAATCTCTGCTCGGCTAAATAATTGCGCTAAAACATTGATTAAACCAAATAAAAAAATCCATACCATTAACCACACATGACCAAAAACTTGATAGTTTTTTCCTTTGCCATATTTTTTGCGTGAGGCATTTAATAGTAAAACAGGAACAATGGCAGTCCAAATTGTGGCCGCTAATCCCACATAACCAATAACAGTTAAAAAACCATCGGGAAACAATAACGCAAATATCAATGGTGGCAAAAATGTCATCATGGCCGCCTGAGTTCTACCACGACGCGTGTCATCAAAATTAAATAAATCACTCAAATAATCAAATAATCCTAGTGTTACCCCCAAAAATGAAGTCGCTATGGCTAAATAAGAAAACACACTCAAACCTTGCACCATATGACTGGTGTTCACATATTTTGCTAATTGCTGAATAAGCGTTGCTACATCACCATCAGCAGCAATCACAGGTGCAAAGGCCTCACGTGGTAAATTACCGTGTATGGCAATTTGCCATAAAACATAAATAACTAATGCAATGAGCGTGCCAATCCATAAAGATCGTGCGACTTTTGATGCATCACCGTTAAAATATTTGAACAAACTGGAAACGTTACCATGAAAACCAAACGATGCTAAACATACGGGTAATGCCGCACCTAAATAAATCCAATAATGGGTATTGTCTGACGCTTGGCTATCTAATAACAAGGGAAGCTTGGCCGTCGTCAATAATCCCCCTGTTGCCCAAATAAAAGTCAGTATCATACCGCCTATTAATATACTGGTTAATCGATCCACCATGCGTGCCGACCACCACACACAAGCGGCAAATATAATAAAAAAGATTAGCTGCCCTAGCCAAAGATGCGATTGTCCTAACATTTGAGCAGTTAAGCCTCCGCCTGCTGTAATATAAGCATAAGTGAGCAAATATAATACAAATGCAACAGATAATCCATTGATAATATTCCAATTATTACCCAACAAATCACGCACCAAAGTATCAAAACTGGCACCACTTGGATAATGAGTATTCACTTCTAATATCATCAAACCCGACATGAGCATACAAAACCATGTGTATAATAAAACCAGCAACGAACCTGTAAACCAAATACCTGCTGTAGCAGTAGGATTGGCTAGCATGCCTGCACCGACTACTGTGCCTGTAATAATCATTGCACCACCAAATAACGAAGGGCTTTTTTTCATAAATTATCCTCTATATTTGAATATTTAGTATTGAATTAACATGGCTCCCCAAGCAAAACCACCGCCAATACCTTCTAATAATAAATTTTGTCCACGAATAATGCGTCCATCTTCAATGCCTGCATGTAACGCTAAAGGAATGGAAGCAGCAGAAGTATTGGCATGTTCTTGTACAGTTAAAATAACTTTATCCATGCCAATGCCTAAATGTTTGGCTGTAGATTCGATAATCCGTTTATTGGCTTGATGTGGAATAAGCCAATCAATTTGATCAGCAGTATAGCCTGCTTTGCCTATGACTTCTTCTGCCACCGCCGCCAGTTGTTTTACAGCAAATTTAAACACCCCTTGTCCATCCATTTTTACATAAGGCAAACCTTGAATCGCACCTTTTGCAATTTGGGCGGGTACTTTGAGTAAGTCCAAATAATGGCCATCAGCATGCAATTGACTGGCTATAATTCCTCCTTCTAAGCCTTCACCTAAAACGACTGCTCCCGCACCATCACCAAACAATACACAAGTTGTGCGATCTTGCCAATCTATAATTCGACTAAATGTATCTGCTCCAACAACCAGCACTTTCTTTGCCATGCCACTTTTAATATAGGCATCAGCCGTAGTCATGGCATACATAAACCCCGCGCACACAGCCTGCACATCAAAAGCAGGGCAACCTGCTATGCCTAATTTTTGCTGCACAATCGTTGCAGTTGAAGGAAATTGCATATCAGGCGTAGTGGTAGCAACAATAATCAAATCAATTTCTTCAGCTTTAACACCTGCATTATTCATGGCAACATGTGCCGCATGAACAGCAAGATCACTGGTTTTTTCATCTTCTGCTGCAATATGTCGTGCACTAATGCCTGTACGCGAATAAATCCATTCATCAGAAGTCTCTATTTTTTGTGCTAAATCATGGTTCGTTACTCTATTTATAGGCAAATAACTACCCGTTCCCAAAATGCGTGCCCTATTCATTTTATCCATAACACTGTATCTTTGACGCAATTAAAATCAGCTATTGTATGCAATCTCGCTTGTTTACTCAATCATGATATAATTTCATGGTTAACAAAATATCAAGGAACACATTATGCGTTTATTACACACCATGCTACGTGTTGGCGATTTAGAACGCTCATTAGCATTTTACACTCATGTATTAGGCATGACTTTATTGCGCCGTCAAGATTATCCTGATGGCCGTTTCACATTAGCATTTGTGGGTTATGGTGATGAAGCCAATCACACTGTATTAGAACTAACCCATAACTGGGATACCAAACAATATGATCTCGGTAATGCATACGGACACATTGCAATTGAAGTTGCCGATGCTTATGCAGCTTGCCAAGCTGTAAGCGATAAAGGAGGCAAAGTAATCCGTGAAGCAGGGCCC
>CAKARD010000150.1 GCA_916720425.1 uncultured Kingella sp.
TTTTTGGCGATATCAAAAGTTTTATTCTCAAATTGAGAAGAGAATTTTTGCGCCTGACGTATGATGCCACTTTGCGTATCATCAGGATATTCATACTCCCCAATAAACGTATCAACACTAGGTTGTCCATTGACGCTTAAAATTTTATCTTTATATTCCACTGTATCACCACCCACTGCCACGATACGTTTAATATAGTTGGTTTTGGGATCCAGTGGATAATTAAACACCACGACATCTGCTCGTTCTATTTTGTTCACAGGAATAAATACTGAATTAAGCACGGGTATACGTAATCCATACGTAAACTTATTCACCAAAATAAAATCACCTTTCACCAAACCTGGTCGCATCGAACTAGAGGGAATTTGAAAAGGTTCTGCAATAAAAGTCCGCAAAACAAATACCACCGCAATAATAGGAAAAAATCCTGCCATATAATCACGAAAATGGTTAGGATCTTGAATTTGCTTACGTTGCTCAACAGGCGCATGGGCACGCCATTTTTTAAGCATGCGTTTGTGCCATAACCAAATGACACCTGTAACCAAAGTAAACGCCAATAATGTAGCGGTAAAACTCCATTCTAACCATACCGTTAATGCACCAAAAATCGCAATTAAAAGCAACAAATAGCCCCATTGTATGCCATTACTCCATTCACCTTGCGCAGTGCGTTGGCTTTTTCCCAAGCTTAACAAAACAATACCTAATATAAAGGCAAATGCAATTAGATAATTCAACAAGATTATTCTCCATTCAAATTTAATTGGTTATCATTTTTGCGAAACACTAAATCCCATACACCATGTCCCAAGCGTTTGCCTCGTGCCTCAAATTTAGTTTCGGGGCGATAGCTGGGTGTGGGCGCATAATCTTGTACGGTATTCGTTAATTGAGGAAATTGACGCAAAACGTCTAACATTTGCTCAGCATACTCTTGCCAATCGGTAGCCAAGTGGACATAACCCCCTATTTTCAACTTGGGTAATAATTGTGCCATAAATGGCATCTGAATTAAACGTCGCTTATTGTGCCGTTTTTTGTGCCAAGGATCAGGAAAAAAAATATGAATACCCTGCAAACTATTATCAGGCAACATCTGTTCTACCACTTCCACTGCATCATGACGCATGATTTTAATATTATTAATATTTTGCTCTGCAATCAATTTACACAAATTACCCACGCCTGGCGTGTGTACCTCAATGGCTAAAAAATCATGGTCAGGTAATTGTTGTGCAATATGCGCTGTTGCCGTACCCATTCCAAAGCCAATTTCTAATATTTTAGGGTTATCACGTTGAAACACAGCATTTAAATTGAGCCTCTGGGGCGCAAAATCTATTCCCACTTGATTCCAATTTTCTTCTATCGCTTTTTTTTGTCCTATGCTCAAATGTCCTTGGCGCAACACAAAAGATTTAATACTGCGGTGATGGGGTTCATGGTTCATAAGTCTCTTTCTATTAATAGCTCACGCCAGCTTGACGCGCAATTTCTAAGCCTTCTTCACGGCTTAAATAAATGGGATTTTGAGGGCAATGGCGGCGTATGGGTTTACCGTGATCAAACACGATTAATTCATCACAGGCAAATTGTTGCCACGTCTCGTTATCGGTTAAAGGAAGCGTGGTAATCACACTCACCCTATCATCAGGTGTGGTAACTTTAGAAAAATCAATCGCCATATCTTCATCAATCAAATGCGCTTGACCAAATGGTGGTTCTCGCGTAATAAAATATAACAAAGTGCTGGCATGGGCATACATTCTGCAACCATCAGACAAAATCATATTAAACATACCATGCTGACGAATTTCTGCACACAGTTGCGCCAAAGCATCAAACAAATCATCATGAGAAGGCTTATTAGGAAAACAACTGCGCAATTGATTCAAAATATAACAAAACGCACGCTCAGAATCCGTACAACCCACAGGACGATACGCCTTGCCATGAAAATTAGGCGCAAAAGTTTTACCTAATTGTCCATTGTGTGCAAATAACCAATAGCCACCCCATAATTCACGCTGAAAAGGATGCGTGTTTTCGAGCGAATTGCATCCTTGTGATGCCTTTCGAATATGTGCAATGACATTTTCTGATTTAATATGATAGTGCCGTATTAATTCAGCAATAGGAGAATAGGCACTGGGTTTATCATCTAAAAACAAACGCATGCCCTGTCCCTCAAAAAAACCAATACCAAAACCATCGGTGTGATGATCTGTTAATCCACCACGCTTTGAAAATCCTGCAAATGAAAATGAAATATCTGTGGGCATGTTGCAGTTCATGCCCAATAATTGGCACATGAGAGTGTTCCTTTTATTATTGTATAATAAACGTATTATAATGCTCATTTTGCCTAATTTGGACAAACTTTATGATGTTATTTAATCCAGAAACCATGGGTGTTGACACTCTGGCCTCGCACATACGAAAAATCCCTAATTTTCCCAAAGAAGGGATCTTGTTTCACGATATTACTACGGTATTACAATGCCCAGAATATTTCCGTTTATTAGTAGATTTATTCACCTATCGTTATATGAGACAAAAAATTGATGTTGTAACGGGCTTAGAAGCGCGAGGTTTTATTTTGGGTGCGGCACTGGCTTATCAACTTAATGTTGGTTTTGTTCCCATCCGCAAAAAAGGCAAATTACCTTTTGATACCATTTCACAAACCTACGCCCTAGAATATGGTGAAGCGACGGTAGAAATTCATAAAGATGCAATCAAACCCAATACACGCGTATTATTAATTGACGATCTAGTAGCAACAGGTGGCACCATGCTCGCTGGAGTAGAACTCATTCGCCGTTTAGGTGGCGAGGTGGTTGAAGCTTGCGCCATTTTAGAGTTTAGTGATTTAGATGGCGGCAAAAAAGTCCGTGCGCAAGGTGTACCATTGTTTTCTTTATTACAAAATGAAGGTGCAATGTAGGACAAAATCTTTGCTTCACGGCCTACTTAATTTCACCAATCTGCTTGACTATCTATGCTTA
>CAKARD010000151.1 GCA_916720425.1 uncultured Kingella sp.
TAGAGTATTGGAATATGGGACAAAAAATTCAATCTGTCAAAGGTATGAATGATTTATTGCCGGTGGAACAAAAAGATTTTAAATTGACCGCTGCATTTTGGCAGGCTTTTGAAAATGTGATTCAAAATTGGACTCGCCGTTTTGGATACAGTCAAATTCGTACCCCTATTGTGGAACAAACAGGATTATTTGTGCGCTCCATTGGCGAAGAGACCGATGTTGTTGGCAAAGAAATGTACACTTTTTCAGACAGTAATGACAAACTGAGCCTAAGCTTGCGTCCTGAAGGTACAGCAAGTTGTTTACGCGCTGTGGTAGAACACAATTTACTCTATAACGCGCCACAAAAGTTGTGGTATATGGGACCGATGTTTCGCCGTGAGCGTCCACAAAAAGGGCGTTATCGCCAGTTTCATCAAGTGGGCATTGAGGCTTTGGGGTTTGCACACGCAGATATTGATGCAGAAATCATTACGATGTGTGCCGATTTATGGCGTGAATTGGGGATTAGCAATGATTTGACGCTAGAAATTAACAGTTTGGGAAATCGTGAAGAACGCATGGCGCATCGTGCTGCTTTGGTGGCTTATTTAACTCAATTTGAGATGCAATTAGATGAAGATAGTCGCCGCCGTTTATACACCAATCCTTTACGCATTTTAGATACTAAAAATCCTGATTTACAAGACATTGCTAATCATGCGCCCCGTTTGCTGGATTATTTAGGTGAAGATTCTTTACAACATTATCAAACCTTTAAACATTTATTAGATGGTTTGAATATTTCATATATAGAAAATCCGCGTTTGGTACGTGGTTTGGATTATTACAATCATACTGTTTTTGAATGGACCACAGATAAATTGGGTGCGCAAGCCACGGTATGTGGCGGCGGACGTTATGATGGTTTGATTGAGGAGTTGGGTGGCAAACCTGCTCCTTCTATCGGTTTTGCTATGGGGATAGAGCGTTTATTATTATTAGTGCAAGAATGGGGTACATTGCATGCAAATTTTTCGCCTGATATTTTTGTGATGCAACAAGGTGAAGATGCAACGTTGGTTGCCATGCGCTATGCGGCACAATTACGTTTGGCAGGGTTTAATGTTGCGCAATATTCAGGTGGGCAAAAATTAAAAGCTCAATTTAAACGTGCTGATGAAAGTGGGGCGCGTTTTGCTCTAATTGTTGCTGAAGAAGAATGTCAAAATAAACAAGTTACACTAAAAGATTTACGCGGTGATAAAGGACAAATTACCCTTAACGCATCAAAAATGATAGAACAATTAAACGATTGGAAACAATAATGGCATCTCATCACGAAGAACAGCAAGAAATTGAAAATATTAAGTATTTATGGAAAAATGGCGGTAAATTTGTCGCTTTATTGTTGATTGTTGGGGCGTTGGGTTATTTGGGCTACAATGTGTATCAAAGTCAAGTTGATAAAAGTAACGCTCAAGCTGCATGGCAAGCCAGCCAAGTAAAAGGTGATGTTGCCAAATTGACGACATTACAACAAGATTATGCTCATAGCCCCACCACCATTCAAGTTACCTTAGAAATGGCACAAGAACAGTTTAATACGGGAAAACTTGATGAAGCGGAAAAATTGTATCGCTGGGTGTTGGATAAAAAACCCGATGGCGTATTTCAAAGCATGGCAATGGTAAATTTAGCTAATGTTTTATTGCAACAAAATAAAGCAGAGGAAGCTTTGAATATTTTGCAGCAACCTGTTGATGAAGCGTTTATATCTGTGCTCAATGAAACTAAAGGCGATATTTACGCAGCGCAAGGTAAATTTACCGAAGCCAAGGCAGCCTATCAAGCCGCATTGGATAAGTTACCCGAACAATCATTAAATCGCCAAGTATTGCAATTAAAATCTGAACAACTGTAATATTTAGTGTGGTGTGCGGTGCAACACATGTTTACGTTAAAATATCTTGCTGAAGCAAAGGAAATGGCTATGCATTCAATTTTTAAACAAGCGCAACATTGGTTGGCGCAAGATCCTGATCCAGAAACACGTGCGCAATTACAACAATGGCTCACACAAGCACAATCAGGCGATACTGTCGCACAACAATATTTGCAAGAATGCTTTAACGGACGTTTGCAATTTGGTACGGCGGGCTTGCGCGGACGCTTACAAGCAGGGCCAATGGGTATGAATCGTGTTTTAGTGGCCAAAGCGGCTAAAGGTTTAGCACAATATTTATTGGATCATGATTCGCAGCCTTCTGTTGTGATTGCTTATGACGGACGTAAAAACTCAGCTGTTTTTGCACGTGATACAGCAGAAATTATGGCAGGCGCGGGCATTCATACTTTATTATTGCCACGCTGCTTGCCTACACCCATTTTAGCGTTTGCTATTCATTATTTTGATACTACGGCAGGAATAATGGTTACCGCTAGCCATAATCCACCACAAGATAATGGCTATAAAGTTTATTTGGGTAAACAACATGGTGGTGGGCAAATTGTTTCTCCTGCTGATAAAGATATTGCAAAACAAATTGATTTAGTCTATCCAATTTCCATTAATGAATATCCGCGTAGCCAAGATTACACCGTATTGGGTGAAGAAGTTGTTAATGCGTATATTGAACAGACTGCTAAATTAGCACAAGCACCGCGCACTGAATTGAACTATGTTTACACGCCTTTGCATGGTGTGGGTAAAGAAGTATTGTTGCGTACAATAAAAGCAGCACGATTGCCCCTGCCACATGTAGTCTCAGAACAAGCTGAGCCTGATGCTGGCTTTCATACCGTTGCGTTTCCCAATCCAGAAGAAAAAGGTGCATTGGATTTAGCGATTGCTTTAGCCAAACAAAAAAATGCTGAGTTTATTATCGCCAACGATCCTGATGCCGATCGCTTTGCAATTGCATTGCCTGATAAAAATGGGGATTGGCAAACCATACATGTAATTTGTTAGGTT
>CAKARD010000152.1 GCA_916720425.1 uncultured Kingella sp.
GGCAATTTTGTGGGCAATCATCATGGTTTAATGGTTTTCTTGTTCGGTTTGTTCATTGGTTGAATTTTACCTGATTGTTCCCAACGGCGCAGGGTAACAATGGACACGCCAAGCATTTCTGCTGCTTGGCTAATTGTTAACAATCTACTCATTTTGAGTATTTTAGATTAGATTTGTATAGATTTCAAGATTGCTGTTTAAAACCCTTGCATTTAACGGATAATACCGCGTTGTGATGTGACTAAAAAGTCGCGCAATACTTCTAATTCATGGTTATTTTGAGCATCTTGAGAAATTTTTAATTTGGCCTCTTCCAAGGATAAATCGCGCATATAAATATCTTTATAGGCGTTTTTTACATTGGTAATTTGTTCTACTGAAAATCCATTGCGGCGCATTCCCTCGCTATTAATTCCTGCTGGCTCTGCCCGATAGCCCGCTGCCATAAAATAAGGTGGAACATCTTTGTGGATACCTGCCGCAAAAGCAGTCATGGCATAAGCCCCAATGCGGCAAAATTGAAACACCAGCGTATACCCCCCCAAAATTACATAATCACCAATTTCTACGTGTCCTGCCAAAGATGCGTTATTGGCAAATACTGTATGGTTACCAATGATACAATCATGCGCCAAATGGCAATATGCCATAATCCAATTATCATTACCAACACGAGTTTGACCCATACCCGTGACCGTACCTGTATTAAAGGTAGTAAATTCGCGTATGGTATTGTTATCACCAATAATCAAATGAGTCGGTTCGTTGCGATATTTTTTATCTTGTGGTTCTGCACCCAAACTTGCAAATTGAAAAATACGATTATTTTTGCCAATTTGAGTATGTCCTTCTATAACCGTGTGTGCGCCGATACTTGTCCCCGCATCAATTTGCACATGCGCACCAATCACGCTATATGCGCCTATGCTTACGCTACTATCTAATTCTGCTTTGGGATCGACAATTGCCGTTGGGTGGATTAAAGTCATGGTTGTCCTTTCACGATAATATGTGTGGCGCAAAGAGTCAGTTTACAGACTGACTGCGCGTTTGGCACACATGATTTCAGCTTCTACTGCCAATTCACCAGCAACAAAAGCTTGAGCTTTAAATTTGCCAATACCACGCTTACTTTGCGTCAATTCAATTTCAAAGACCAGTTGATCTCCAGGTATCACCTGACGTTTAAAACGTGCATTATCAATGCCTGCAAAAAAATAAATTTCATTGGGATTGCGCCCCCCTTCGGTCAAAATGGCTAATGCGCCACATGCCTGAGCCATTGCTTCAATAATCAACACACCTGGCATCACAGGAAAATCGGGAAAATGTCCTGTAAATTGAGGCTCGTTCATACTCACGTTTTTGATGGCAGTTAACGTTTTACCACTTTCAAATGCTGTGATACGGTCGATTAACATAAATGGGTAGCGATGAGGAATCAGTTTTTGTATGTCTTTGGCTTCAATTGGAAGAGTGGGGTTCATGAGTATTCCTTGTGTTAGGGTTAAAAGATTCTGCGCACTTTTCGCGTTGGTTTCGACGTCTAGTTAAAATAACCCACACGGTAAACAAAGTGGGTAAAATAGTCCAAAAAGTTAAATAAATCAATATTCGCGCCAAAGAAGGTTGGGCTATGGAAAACATAAAGGTTACAAAAATATAACCGATAAAAACAATGTGCCACATGGTTTTAAAATGAATTTATTCAGTAGTTAATGGAACTAAATTTTCTTATTACCATTGATGGGTTGAGAAAATGTTAAAAATATACCAATAAAATAACAAGGACAATTTTGAGTCTTGATAGAGTCATGAATAATGACCTCGCTACCTAAATCGGAATATAAAGAAAAATGGCTTTAACGGCAATGGTAAACAGTAATATTTTTTACCCAAAACTCTATCAGCCCCATCTTCTCATCTTGTAGATAAAAACAAATTAATGGCTATGTTAAAATAGGGCCATTATTTTTTCTGTTACCTTGCCATGCTCTATCTTTATCAATCTAATCGTTTAGAATATTTGGCGAAAATGCTCACAACTTTACACCAAATAGCACCATTGCAAGATATTTTTGCGCCTGAACAAATCATCGTGCAAAGCCAAGGTGTACGCCGTTATATCAGTCAATATATTGCTCAACACACGGGTATCATGGCGAATATTCATTTTTCTTTGCCCGCAGGATTGACTTGGCAATTAATGCGCCAAGCAACACCCGCTATTCCTGAATTATCACCGTTTTCATCTGCAGTCATGCAGTGGCGATTATTGGATTTATTTTACTCTCCACGGTTTGATGCGCCTGAATTGGCACAAGCAAAAACAGCTTTGCAAGGCTATTTGCACAATGGCGATTGGGCAACCTATCAATTATCAGCACAATTAGCAGATGTCTTTGACCAATATTTGGTTTATCGCCCCCAGTGGATAGACGCATGGGCAGAGGGCAAAGCCATCACCGAATTATCCCACAATCCTGATGCCGTTTGGCAGGCGCAATTATGGCGTGAGTTGAACCAAAGTCAAACCAATATTCCCCACCGTGTTCAGCTGTGGCGCACATTGTTAGACAAATTATCTGACCTCTCATTTGTGGCACAACAACGTCTGCCCGAACGCTATTTTGTATTTGGTATTGCTACGCTTGCACCCATGTTTTTAACTTTATTACGCCAAATTGCTCAACACCGAGATGTGCATATTTTTGCACTCAATCCTTGTGCTGAATATTGGGGCAATGTATTAGAACCCATACAAATTTTACGCTTGGGTGATGAAGTGGATTGGACGATTCAAGGGCATCCTTTGTTGGCATCTATGGGCAAACAAGGACGTGATTTTTTCAACGAATTGGCAGACAGTGGCGCACACAATGAAGTGAATGCCTTTGATGACATTAGCCCATCAAACAGTCTATTACAC
>CAKARD010000153.1 GCA_916720425.1 uncultured Kingella sp.
TAGCTTGTGCTTTGATTTGGTTGAAATTATAGCTAAAATGTCATTAGCCCCTAGCAGCATTAGCACTTACTGCACCTGCTCCAGCATTTACTAAGTCTGATGCTGATACTTTAGCCATTTTTATAACCCTTTAACATAAAAATAAAGAAAATAATTGAAAAACAAAATGATGCAATTATAATTATATGAATTAACCATATCTCCATCCTCCTATACCATAAAAAGTAAGTAATTGCATCTTGCTTTTTTGATATATTAAAATTAATGACTTTGTTATTGAAAATAAACCTCCCTCCAAGTAATATGCCATCTAATCTTGGGCTATTAAAGTCCAAAAATTGAACATCATTAGCCTGTATTTTGGTACCAACTTGAAGTTTACAAATCTCATCATATTCAGGAGATTGGAAACTAATTCCATTGCATTCTGCTTTTGCTTTCCTATCTCGAATATCTAAAACTAGATAATTTCCATATTTTTCATGCTGAACCGTTACATTGATTCTTTCTACAATTTGGATATGTTTTATTTTGATAAAAGTAGGTTCATCCCATATGCTAAAGTTCCAAATATGAGAATATCCCCACAGAGATGAGAAAAACATCATTAATGAAATTAATAGATAATCTTTCATCTATATTTCTCCAAGCGCAGTGTCAGTAATCTATTAGTAGCGTGGATGCTTGCACCCACGCATTTGCTGATATTCCCATAATCAAATCGTTAATTCAAAATTCAAATGGCCAATTTGAATAAAATGGCTTCAGGCTGCCTGAATGCAGGGTAACAACGAATATTGAAAATACATAAGCAAGTGTAGGGTGGGTGCTTGCACCCACGCATTAGGGGCTATTCGTGCGCTGGCAACACGGTACGATAAATTAAAACGTCATTATGAAAGTACCGTGTCATTAGCTTGTGCTTTGATTTGGTTGAAATTATAGCTAAAATGTCATTAGCCCCTATATCCCAAGCAATTTTATACATTAATGGGCTTTAGCGTACCGTTTAGTGTAATAAGCCACACTTTTGCTCCTGTACTTTGCGCAACCCGCAAAATGTCGCGTTCGTGGCTCACTGCAAAAGCAGTAGATAATGCATCTGCCAAAGTTGCATTGGCAGCCAGCACACTGACACTTTGATAACGCGGACGACTGTTACCTGTGCGCGGATCAAACAGATGTGTAAACTTACCTTGCGCATCAAAAGGTGTACCATAACCGCCTGAAGTTGCTAACGCTTGGTTATTCAAAGGAATGCGTGTATCGTTTAACACACCCTCTCCTGTTGGATTTTTAATTTTCGCAAACTCAGGATGTTGGTGTAATGTATCTAAATGGCGAATTTCCCCCATATTCACCAAAGCATGTTGCATACCACCTTGTTGCAAAATTTGTGTTACACGATCAGTGATAAAACCTTGTGCAATGCCATTAAGCGTTATGGCCATTTTAGGCCGATTAAATCGCAACTGTGTAGGACTAACACTTAAATGTTGTAAACCAACATGCGATATGAGATCTTGCACATTGGGTGCAGTCTCACTTTTCGGGTATTGCGTAAAATGCTGAGCATAACGTTGCCACAGCACTTGTACTGTTGGATCAAAGGCACCTTGAGTCAATCTATGCATACTTTGCGCTTGACTGAGCAATGCCACAAAATCAGCAGCAGGGGCTTGGAGGGTACCAGTACGATTCAGCTGGTTGATTTGACTGTTTTCCTGATAAACACTAAACAGATTTTCTAAACGCGTTACTTCGGTTAAAGCTTGCTGGATTAAATGTTCAGCCATAGCGCGGTTAGGGTGATAAAGGCGCAACTGAGCGTTAGCACCCAATGCCATACCTTCCCACAAGGTGGGTTCTATAGGATTATTTTTTGACCAAGCATAGGGCATTAATGCACTGGCAGATACGGCAGCGGTAATACCAATAAAACGGCGGCGGGTAGTATTCATCATATTTGGCTTTCTTTGTTATTTATAGATAAATTCATTGGGAATGGCATCAAATGAGACTATTTTACCGCCATTTTTATCTACAAAACTTTGCGCTTGGGCAATATCAGCAAAAGGTAGGGAATCCACGCTCCCCATGCCTCCAATAAAGGGGCTTTCTACTACATAATGAGCGGTTTTAGCATCAATCCAAGCCTTATCAGCACTAGGATGATCCCAGTCCGTTACTTGTCCCATATCAGTAACATAAATTGCGATAATATCTTTAGGCTCTCCAGGGTGGCGGGTAAAACCAATGGCTTGATTGATGGTAGAAAACCACATAGGTTTATCAGGTTGACTGGCTAAAAATATTTGTGCTTTGCCGCCCGTATGTTCGGCTAAATTCATGGTGCAATAATAGCCTTGGGATTCTGATGAAATGTTTTGTGGCTTTGGCGGCACTTTGGGAACATTATCGGTTTGGCTACACGCAACCAATACCAGAGCCAAGACAAATGGGGTGAATTTGTGCATAATTTTATCCTATCTATTTGGGCTTATATAAAATACCGACGTTTGCCCTGCCCGTAGTACATAATCAAACGCCTATTCATGATTAAATTTGACGGCGGTGAAATAACCATGCTGCCAAACCAAAGGGCAAAACAATCCAGCCAATTTGCGCAATCAGCAATAATGTTTTGCTCAATCCAATTTGCCCACTGACGGCAGCCATGCCTGAATACATTGCAGTATTCTCATAGCCTGTAAGATTGAGTAAACGATAAATATCCGTGGGATTAAATAACAAAATGGTTTCTAGACTGTGTGCAGTAATGGCTTGTTTCGTATCCGCAACCAATATACCCAATAATGCCATATCAAACAATACAACAAAAAACAACCATACACCAATAGCCAAGCCTGCCGCTGTACCACGTTCTTTAACTTTTGCGCTAATCAA
>CAKARD010000154.1 GCA_916720425.1 uncultured Kingella sp.
ATACTGAAGGTTCGGCCAACTTACTCCAGTCGGGGGTAAACAACGCATTCAAACCTTTCCCTGCTCCAGGCAAAAACAATGAACTGATCACCAATAGTGAGAACATCACTGTCAATAACGGCATAAAAAATGCCGAGGATTTACCTATCCCTTTTTGCACACCCAAAGCCAATACAATCAGCACAAACAGCCAAATACCTGCTGTGGGCAATGCCACTGCCGCTACAAAATCAAAACCGATATGCACATCAGATGACATCTTCAAATATTCTTGGAAAAAGAAACCTGCGTGATCTTTGCCCCAAGAGTGGGTAAATGAAAATACCGTATAGCATGCAGCCCAACCCAAAATCACGGCATAATATAGACCAATAATCACATTTATGAGTACTTGCCACCAACCAAAAATCTCAAATTTTTGATTCAAACGGCGAAATGCCAAAGGTGCAGAGCCACGATAACGATGCCCTAAAGCATAATCCAAAAATAATAATGGAATCCCTGCAGTTAAAAGTGCGACAAGATAAGGAATCATAAACGCACCACCACCATTATCATAGGCAACATAAGGAAAACGCCAAATATTACCCAAGCCTACGGCAGAACCAATGGCTGCAAAAATAAATGCTTTGCGTCCCCCGAATGTTTCACGATTGGGTGCTGTTGCTGTGTGTTCGGACATAATACGTTCCCTTAATTATTTAAAATTTTCAAACACGCTTATTGTTAGTGAAAAGTTAAGTCTTGTAAAGTAAAAAAAGAAAATTTGCAAGGAATGTAATGAATCTATTTTAATGTTAAATAGTTTAATATTATGTTTGAGATATGGGATAACTGCTATGAGATGATCATACTATCCAAAGGATGCACACAATATATTATTGTATATCCTATAATTTTCTGCCTAATATTCTAGGCAACCACAAATTTCTAACCTTATAGCGATAGCGTAGGGTTCCTATTCATCTTTTCAAACAACATCAAAAATTTGGTAAATAAAAATCCCACGCTACCATTTGTCTTAATCTAGAATTCAATTCATCATTTTTTATATTTTATTTGGAATAACGGTGTTTTTTGCCAAAATACATAAAACCAATCACACCCAATACAATCATCGGTATACTCAACCATTGCCCCATAGACAAGCCCAAAGTAAGCAAGCCCAATTGCGAATCAGGTTGACGTGCAAATTCCACAATAAAACGAAATATGCCATATCCTCCCAAAAACACCATAGAAACTTGTCCTTCTGGACGGGGTTTTTTAGAAAACCACCACACAATCACAAATAAAGCCATGCCTTCCAATGCAAATTGATATAACTGCGAAGGGTGACGTGGCAACATACCATATTGCGCCCACCATGATGCATATTGCACCTGAGTTTGCACTAACATTTCATCTGCATAACGTGCTTGTGGAAAACCCATAGCCCAAAAATGATTTGGGTCAGTAATGCGTCCCCACAATTCACCATTAATAAAATTACCAATACGCCCCGAAGCCAAGCCCGTGGGTACTAGTGGCGCAACAAAATCCATCACCTGCCAAAAGCGTAAACCGCGCCGTTTTGCAAACCAAAACACCGCAACTAACACACCCAAAAATCCACCGTGAAACGACATGCCACCTTGCCAAATTTTAAAAATATTTAATGGATGAGCTAAATATTCATTTAAGTTATAAAATAAAATATAGCCCAAACGCCCACCCAAAATTACACCAACCACACCCCAAGTGAGTAAATCGTCTAACATTTCATTGGTAAAAAGTGTATTGCCTTGTTTAATACGGCGACGACCCAAAAAAATGAACAATGCAAAACCAACAATATAACTTAACGCATACCAGTGAATTTTTACTATGCCCAAATTGAGCGCAACTGGATCAAAATTAGGATGAATCATCATCGTGATTATACTTTCATAATGTTTTTAATCTTTGACGCATTTGTTCAAACAAACACACCGTGGCAGCTTGTGCAATATTGAGCGATTCCATTGCCCCCAACATGGGAATTTTGACACATTGGTCTGCACAAGCCAAAATTTCAGGCGATACACCCGCTCCTTCATTACCCAATACCCAAGCATTAGGCACGCTTAAATCCAAATCATACAATAAACTGGGCTGATTATCGCCCAAAGCGGTCGCTAAAACACGTCCTGCATAAGATTTAAGCCATGTCATTAAATCCACTTGTTCGTAAATCTGTAATAGAAAATGTGCCCCCATGCCCGCACGTAATACTTTAGGTGAGAATGCATCAGCACACTCACGGCTCAAAATGACATGGCGTAAGCCACTGGCAGCTGCACTGCGCAATACGGCACCCACATTACCCGCATCTTGCACACGTTCCAACACCACACAATCATCTTGTGTCGGCAAATGAGTGCAAACGGGCAACTCAATCACACTCATCAATTCATCGGCATCATTTAACTGGCTGATTTTTCTTAATATGCCATCAGAAACTTGGGTTATGCGATGAGAGGGTATTTTTTCTAACAAGAGAATAATTTCATGATGCATACGCCGCGATTGAGGGAGATATACATGCTTAGGTAAGCCTCCCGTTTTTAAAAACGCATCTAATAAATGTATGCCTTCCAATACCGCTAAACCTTCCATACGGCGATATTTGCGTTGCGTGAGCAATTTATGCAGCTGTCTGATTTTATCGTTTTGCAACGATTGTATAAGATTCATATTCTTTAATAATTTATCCAAAAAAACCAATTTTTACTTGGATGAGTTTTTCTAATTCACGCAACACACGGCGACGTGATACAAATAAAATCAAATGATCGTCATCTTGCAACACTTGATCATGACGTCGCCCCATAATCACCTCATCTTGGCGCACAATGGCCACAATATGACAACC
>CAKARD010000155.1 GCA_916720425.1 uncultured Kingella sp.
AATGGGCAATCGTCATGTTTTCTTCATCAGCTGGTGCTTCCATTCCTTGAATTTGGATCTGGGTCATTTCGGTTGCAATAAGTTCTGCTTCGTCTTGATTAGACATGCCATGGGCTGATAATTCTTCTTGGACAAGGGCGGTATTGTTCGAATTTTCTGCTGACTGATTGGCTTTATATTCGGTATAAAATGCTAGTGCCAGTACGCCCACTGTTGCTATAGCGGCGATACCCATCCCAACCCATAAACCTAATTTAGCGGTCTTATCACCTTCATCTTGTGATACAGCGTTTTGAGACGCAGCCATTTGAGTGTTTTTGCGTTCCATGATGTCAATCCTGTGTTAAGAAATTTAAATAAACTGGTATTATAACCGAAACTTTCAGTTTACCCGAAAAAACAGTAAAATAACAGACTTCAATATTTTTCATTTTTCATTATGTTATGTTAACGTTCCAACAAATCATTTTTACTTTACAAAACTATTGGGCAGAGCAAGGTTGTGCGATTATTCAACCTTTTGATATGGAAGTGGGTGCAGGAACATCACACCCTGCTACCTGTTTACGTGCACTGGGGCCTGAGCCTTGGCATGTTGCTTATGTACAACCCAGCCGCCGTCCTAAAGATGGGCGTTATGGCGATAATCCCAATCGCTTGCAACATTATTATCAATTTCAAGTAGCACTCAAACCAGCACCAGATGATATTCAAGATTTATATTTAGGTTCGCTCAAACAATTAGGTATCGATCCTACTGTACATGATATTCGCTTTGTAGAAGACGATTGGGAAAATCCTACTTTGGGTGCTTGGGGTTTAGGTTGGGAGGTTTGGCTCAATGGCATGGAAGTCACGCAGTTTACTTATTTTCAACAAGTAGGCGGCATAGATTGTGCACCTGTCTTGGGTGAAATTACTTATGGCATAGAACGTCTTGCCATGTATTTACAAGGTGTAGAAAATGTCTATGACTTAACTTGGGCGATAATGCCAGATGGTTCAGTATTGAGTTATGGTGATGTGTATCATCAAAATGAAGTGGAGCAATCAACGTATAATTTTGAATACAGCGATGCTGTATGGTTATTACGCCAATTTAATGATTTTGAAGCACAAGCCAAACGTTTATTGGAACAAGAAAATGCACAACTGGCGTTGCCTGCTTACGAATTGGTTTTAAAAGCAGGTCACACATTTAATCTATTAGATGCGCGTGGTGCCATTTCTGTGACTGAACGTGCCACTTATATTGGTCGCATTCGTGCATTAAGTCGTATGGTTGCGCAACGCTTTTTAGCCAGTCGTGAAGCATTGGGCTACCCATTATTAAGCAAAGTATAATGATTCATTACGCACGCATTTTATCGTGTTATCACGCGTTTTAAGAAATGCATCACTATCTCAACCAGTATATTGATACAGCACTTAAAGGAATACTTTATGTCTCACGCTTATGATCATGCACCGATTATGATTAAACCACATGATTTACCTTTGCATTGTAATGGTGAAGCCACCCATACCCAAGCTTGGTCAGGGCATCCACGTGTGTTTTTACCCATTCAATCAAATAGCCAAATTGAATGCCCCTATTGCGGCACAATTTATCAATTAGATGGTGAAATTCCCCATCATCATGCGCCTGTAACAGATTGCCAAAATCATGACTAAACCCGAAGTAACTCCCATTGAACGCCCAAAATTGGTTTTACCCAATCAGGCGGATAAATTATTGCTCCATTCTTGTTGTGCTCCGTGTTCAGGTGAGGTCATGGAAGCATTGCTTGCCAGTGATATTGACTACACGATTTATTTTTATAATCCCAATATTCATCCACTCAAAGAGTATGAATTGCGCAAAGAAGAAAATATTTTATTTGCACAAAAACATGGCGTTCCCTTTATTGATGCAGATTATGATGTGGATAATTGGTTTGAACGTGCCAAAGGCATGGAATATGAACCTGAACGTGGTATTCGTTGCACCATGTGTTTTGATATGCGTTTTGAGCGCACGGCTTTATATGCCTATGAGCATGGTTTTAAAGTGATTTCAAGCAGTTTAGGTATCTCACGTTGGAAAAATATGGCACAAATTAATGATTGTGGTCATCGAGCGGCGGCCCATTATCCTGATATGGTTTATTGGGATTTTAATTGGCGTAAAGGTGGCGGTTCCGCGCGTATGATTGAAATCAGTAAACGTGAGCATTTTTATCAGCAGGAATATTGTGGTTGTGCTTATTCTTTACGTGATACTAATACTTGGCGGCGCAAACAAGGACGTGAACCCATTAAAATTGGCGTAAAATATTACGGTGATGATGATTAATCCGACTATTTTTCAAAGGAATGATTTATGTATTTCCAAGATATCACTGCAGCACCTGCTGATCCTATTTTAGGGTTAGGCGAAGCATTTAAAGCAGAAACACGTGCTAATAAAGTAAATTTGGGTATTGGTGTCTATAAAGATGCCCAAGGAAAAACCCCTATTTTGACTGCAGTCAAAATAGCAGAAACACGTTTATTGGCCGAAGAAAACAGTAAAAATTATTTAACTATAGATGGTTTAGCCGCTTACAACGTGGCAACGCAATCATTATTATTTGGTGCAAACCATGAAATTATTCAAAACCGTCGTGCGGTTACTGCGCAAAGTTTGGGTGGTACAGGTGCATTGCGCATTGCCGCTGAGTTAATTAAGCGTCAATTAAATATTCAAAATGTATGGATTTCTAACCCCACTTGGCCCAATCACAACGCTATTTTTAATGCAGTGGGTATGAATATTCGTCATTATCGTTACTATGATTCTACAACTCATGCTTTAGATTGGGATGGTTTGTTAGCAGATTTATCTCAAGCCAAAGAGGGTGA
>CAKARD010000156.1 GCA_916720425.1 uncultured Kingella sp.
AAGTTTAATTTGGGGCATCCCTTTTGCACTGATTTTATTATCCATTGCCACAGGTCCGTTGCTTTTTGCCCACACATGGCATCATCATTTTGGCAAAATCACAGCGGTTTGGACATTATTATTTCTCTTGCCCTTCATATTGGTATTTGGTTTTAACGAAAGTGTTCATCTGATTGTGCATGCTTTGGTGGGCGAATATATCCCTTTTATTTTATTACTATTAGCCCTTTATACCATTTCGGGTGGGATTTTAGTGTGGGGTAATTTGCATGGTTCTGCTAAACTCAATACAACTTTATTGGCATTGGGAACATTTTTAGCATCTATTATGGGAACAACAGGCGCGGCCATGTTGTTGATTCGTCCTTTACTCAAAGCCAATGATAATCGCAAGCATAAAGTACATGTAGTCATCTTTTTTATCTTTTTAGTTGCTAATATTGGTGGTGGTTTAACACCATTGGGAGATCCTCCTTTATTTTTAGGATTTTTAAAAGGGGTCGATTTTTCTTGGACAGTGATTCATATGTTTCCCCCAGTACTCATTTCGGCAGTGGCATTATTATCAGTATTTTATCTACTAGATAACCATTATTTCAAACAGGCCAATGAAATTTTACCGTATGACCCGACACCTGATACACACACTATAGAACAAGAACCCATCAAAGGTATTAAACTATTTGGTAAACGTAATCTTATTTTATTAGCTGGTGTTATCGGTATGGTATTGTTATCAGGCATCTGGAAACCTGAACATGAGGGTTTTACTATTTTAGGCACACACTATGCCTTGCAAAATGTGGTACGTGATGTCATTTTGGTTATATTAACCCTGGTATCTATTATAATTACTCCCAAACCAGTGCGTGCAGGTAATGAGTTTAACTTTGACCCTATCATGGAAGTAGGCAAATTATTTTTAGGTATTTTTATTACCATTTCGCCTGTTTTAACTATTTTGCAAGCGGGAGAAAAAGGGGCATTTAGTGGTATTATCAGTTTAGTACACAACCATACCGGTGAACCAATTAACACCATGTATTTTTGGATGTCTGGAATATTGTCTGCATTTTTGGATAACGCTCCTACTTATTTAGTTTTCTTTAATATGGCAGGGGGCGATCCGCAACATTTAATGACACAATCATTCCATACACTATTAGCGATATCTATGGGTTCTGTATTTATGGGTGCATTGAGTTATATTGGTAACGCACCTAATTTTATGGTTAAAGCCATTGCCGAACAGCGTAAAGTCACTATGCCCACTTTTTTTGGTTATATGGCATGGTCTTTTGGCATACTCATACCTTTATTTATTCTGCATACTTTGATCTTCTTTGTCCTACAATTTTTTTAAGTACCTAGGCAGAGTGTTTCTGCCTTTTTATATTATGAATATTATCAAATACTTACAATCTCAAGGCGTGGACACTCGCAAAGGTTGTCAATGGCTGGTTAAACAAGGGCTTGTACAAATTAACAAGCAAACCATAGATAACGAAAAAGCAGACATTTCACCTCAATCAGTACAAACACTCACCCTAGATGGTGAAGATGCTTTAATTATCCCCTTACCGTTTTATTATATTTTACTCAACAAACCCTCTGGCTATGAAACATCACATAAGCCACGCGATTATCCTAGTGTTTTTACACTGTTGCCCGATCAATTACGCGCCACTGATTTACAAGCAATTGGGCGATTAGATGCAGACACCACTGGCGTTTTAATCATGACCAATGATGGACACTTTAATCATCGTATGACTTCGCCTAAACACAAAGTGCAAAAAGTCTATCGTGCCACACTCAAGCATGCTGCTGATTCTCATTTATGTCAACAGCTCCAAGCAGGCGTATTATTACATGATGACAATGAAACCGTTTATGCCCAAGAGGCTCGATTAGACAATCCCTATACCTTAATTTTAACCATTAGTGAGGGTAAATATCATCAAGTCAAACGCATGATTGCGGCAGCGGGTAATCGTGTCACAACATTACACCGTTTACAATTTGGACCATGGGATACTCAAGATTTACAAATGGGTGAATGGCGATTTATTTCTCTAGATAATTTTATCTAAACTTACAGATTGCGTTTTAGTGCTTTGGGTTCTCACACAACCAATTACAATACTAAAGTAACAATAATTTATCACACAAACTCATATCCAAACGCAAAACACATCACGTGCAAAATACCATGACTTAGTGGAAAATGGAGCGCGTTTACAAACCCATTGTTATCACCATGAATCGATACGCATTAATTTTATCTTATGATGGAAGCCGTTTTTTTGGGTGGCAAAAACAAGCCAAAGGCATTGCAACTGTGCAAACTGCATTAGAAAACGCGCTATCATGCATTGCTCACGAAAATATTAACGTTATTTGTGCAGGACGTACCGATACAGGCGTTCATGCCACAACTCAAGTGGTACATTTTGACAGTAACGCACATCGCCCCATCACTGCATGGATACGTGGTGTGAATGCACATTTGCCCGATGGCATAGCAGTATTACATGCACAATCTGTTGCTCCTGATTTTCATGCTCGCTTTGATGCTTCTGGACGGCGATATCGCTATTTGCTTCAATCCAGCCCCATACGTTCTCCCTTGTTGTTGCACAAAGCTGGTTGGACACATTACACTCTTAATCTCAACGCCATGCAACAAGCGGCAACATATTTATGTGGCGAACAAGATTTTTCCAGCTTTCGAGCAGCAGAATGTCAGGCAAAATCCCCAATAAAAACCATGTATTCAGTACAAGTACAACAAAAAAATGGACTCATTACCCTAGACTTTCACGC
>CAKARD010000157.1 GCA_916720425.1 uncultured Kingella sp.
ACTTACTTACTTACTTACTTACTTACTTACTTACTTACTTACTTACTTACTTACTTACTCAAAATCTTGCTAAACTGCTACGCAGCGTAAAGCTAATTTTCATTATTTTACACTCTCAAGGAGTTCTAGCATGAATACAACAACTAAACGTACAGCTGCTGTTTTATTTGCTGCATTATTGGGTTTAACGGCTTGCTCAAGTGGTTCTGATGATTCACCTTCAATCAACAGCACTCCAACTAATCCAAGTAAACCTGCTAATCCAAGTAAACCCGCTAATCCAAGCAATCCTTCAACTCCAGCAGTGGGTGGTAACAAAACTGCCTTAATCGCACCTCGTGGCGACATGGGCAATGCACAAGTTACCGAAGTAAGCGGCAATTACAACAGCAATGAAATCACCATTAACGGTCGTAAATTTACCGTTCAACGCCCTGGTATTATTTCTGGTGGTTTCACTGATATAAGTGATTCAACAGGACATAGCGTTGTGAGTGGTTCAAAATTTAGCTATGTTCGTTTTGGTAGCAATACTTACTTTGAAAATAATGGTACAAATGTAACTAAAGCTTACAACTCATTTGCTATCGGTGACATTACACCTGTTAATGCCGTCCCAACTTCTGGCAAAGCAACTTATGCAGGTGATGCAACTATCGGTATTGACAGCACTACCTTTCTTAAAGGTACATCTTCATTTAATGTAGATTTTGGCGCAAAAACCATCAAAGGTAATGCAACTAATGGCGCATTTACTCTGCCTTTAGAAGGTCAAATCAATGGTAACGCATTCAATGGCACAAAAGACGGCATTCAAATGCAAGGTAACTTCTATGGCCCACAAGCTCAAGAATTGGGTGGTACATATAGCGGTCAAGTTCTTGACAATGGTTCTTATAAATCATTCATGGGTGCATTTGGCGCGAAAAAATAATAATTTTGTTTAGAACTAGCCCATTTAGCGTATTAGCTAGATGGGTTTTTTTGTGTTTATGCGGTAGAATTTCAGGCAGCCTGAAACATTATTTTTGATTTTTATTGACCGCGCGTCTTGCCGCGCACCACGCATTTAAGTTTTTCCCAACAATTAAACTTCATCCTGAAAGCCCATCATGACTTATCAACTTTCTGCTTTTTTATTACCCTTTTTGGTAACCAGTGCATTTGCCGCACCCAGCACCACATCAGATGATAATATTCCTGATATTACGCGCGATAGTGTTCGTCAAGTTGAACAACAAACACAATCTATTGCACCCCAATCACAACAAAAAAGTCCACCCCAAAGCATGACAGTGGAAGAATTACAGCAGCAACCAGAATTATTACAAAACGCATTAGATACAGCTATCGCTCAATTAAACATTGAAAACATTCGTTTTTTATTGCCGTTGTATCGCAAATTACCAATAGAACAACAAGATAGCACTCTGCGTGATTATGCCCAAGCACTAATCAATCAAGCCGATGGCAAATATGACGAAGCTGAGCACGAATTGCGTACCATTTTGCAGAATAATCCAGAATATGCGCCCATTCGCTTGCAGTTAGCGCAAAACTTGTCTCAAAATGGCCAACAAAAAGAAGCCGCACAAGAATTACAAACCTTGCAACAGACCCCAGATTTGCCCGAAGGTGTTCAACAATACCTAGAACACTTTAATACTTATTTAAAAAAAGAACGTGCATGGAAATGGGACGGCAATATGTATTATTTATCAGATAACAATGTCGGTAATGCCCCAAGACAGCGAACTTATGGCTTCTGGCATTTTGCTGAACCTCGCTCAGCGCATGGCTTAGGATACGATGTTTCAGTACAGAAAACTACGCCTATTAAAGGTCATTGGGCAGCACGTGTGAATGTCGCGGCATATGGCAAATTTTATTGGGACGCGCATGATTACGATGATTTAGTAACCCATGCCGAAATTGCAGCAGTATGGCGTAATGCAAAAAATGAAGTTTCTTTTGCACCTTATGCACAAAAACGTTGGTTTGGCACAGAGGCTTATTCTAAAACATTGGGCGGCATGGTGCGTTATTCTCATACTTTATCACCTAAATGGCGTGTATTTAGCGGCTGGCAATCAGGCTACACTCGGCACGATACACGCAAGCATCTGAACGGTGTAAATCATGCAGGCTCATTAACTTTTTTGTATCAACCTGATGCCAAACAATATTTTGTGATGGGTATAGGTGGTGGTTATAACAGTGCACGCGACCTATCAGATGCCTATCATCAATCCAATGGTCGCTTAGGTTGGACACGAGAATGGGGAAAACAACGTTTGTTCACCACATCATTAAATGGCAGCATTCAACGACGATTTTATCGTGAAGCCGATTTTTTCAATATCAAACGTCGCGATACCGAAACCTCATTACGCCTATCATTGAGTCATAAAAAATTGTCATGGAAAGGATTTACACCACGCCTAAATTGGCATGGTTCACAAGTGAAAAGTAACCACTTTTATTACCGCCAAAAGAATAGCCGCATATTTATTGATGTGTCTAAACAGTGGTAAAAATTATTTTCAGGCAGCCTGAAAGTGAAAGCAAGCGTAGGGTGGGCACTCGTTGCCCACGCAGTTCAATCGTGTACGCTAACACTATGTTTTAATGTGAAATATTTCATTTCAGGCTGCCTGAAACCATTTTTTGTTTTAACTAATCGTAACTTTAAACTATGCCCACACACCCACACCTAAACATTATCTCCCCTAAACTCTTTCCCAATGAACCATGGAATGAAAGCGAA
>CAKARD010000158.1 GCA_916720425.1 uncultured Kingella sp.
TATGCGCGTGAAAATGCTGCGGGAGTACAAAAATGAGTCAGTATCACATTGCTATTGCGGGTGCAAATGGGCGTATGGGTAAAGTGTTAATTGAAGCAGTGCAACAAAATCCCAAAACCGTGTTGGTCGGTGCGCTGGAACACGAAGGTTCTGCAGCTTTGGGATTAGATGCAGGCTATGCCATCGGGCTAAATACAGGAGTGAGCATTTCATCAGATGTAGATAGTGTATTAGCACAAGCAGATGTTTTGATTGATTTTACACGCCCTCATGTTTCTTTGCCATTAATGGCGCAATGTGTCAAGCACGGTGTAAAAATAGTGTTGGGAACGACGGGTTTTGATGAAGCGGGTAAAGCCGCTATTATGCAAACTGCTCAGCAGACTGCAGTGGTTTTTGCGGCAAATTTTAGCGTGGGTGTGAATTTAACTTTTCATATTTTAGATACGGTAGCTCGGGTATTGAATGAGGGCTATGATATTGAAATTATAGAAGCACATCATCGTCATAAAGTTGATGCGCCCAGTGGCACAGCATTACGCATGGGTGAAGTGGTTGCTCATGCTTTGGGGCGAGATTTACAACAATGTGCGGTTTATGAACGATATGGGCATACGGGTGAGCGTAACCCCCAAAGCATTGGTTTTGCTACAGTGCGAGGTGGGGACATTGTAGGGGATCATACCGCATTGTTTGCAGGTGAAGGTGAACGCATAGAGATTACTCATAAGGCCAGTAGCCGTATGACGTTTGCAACAGGGGCAGTACGCGCTGCAGTGTGGTTGGCACAACATAAAACAGGCTTGTTTGATATGCAAGATGTATTGGGATTGAAAAACTAATCTCTATGACCCAAAGAAAGGAAGAAGCATGATGAATGAGAATACTGATTTGAATCACCACGCACCAATTGAATTGAGTAAGCGTGAAATTTTGTTCAATAATAGCATTTATTTATTACCTAATTTATTCACAATTGCTGCTTTATTTGCTGCTTTTTTTGCTATTACGCAAGCCATGCATGGACGTTATGAAAGTGCCGTGATTGCCGTATTTGTTGCTATGGTATTAGATGGTATGGATGGGCGAGTGGCACGTTTGACCAATACCCAAAGCAGTTTTGGTGAACAATTAGATAGTTTGGCGGATATGGTTAGCTTTGGTGTGGCACCTGCACTGATTGTGTATAACTGGCAATTATTCCAGTTTGGCAAATTAGGCTATTGTGTGGCATTCATATATTGTGCTTGTGCGGCATTGCGCTTGGCGTTATTCAATACACGAATAGGCAAGGTAGATAAAAAATGGTTTATTGGCATACCCAGCCCAACAGCAGCGGCTTTGGTGGTTGGTATGATTTGGTTAGATCATGGATATATTGGTTTATTTAATTCTACAGGCAGTGTGGTGGCGTTATTGTTAACCTTGTTTGCAGGTTTCTCTATGGTCGTACAAATTCCCTTTTGGAGTTTTAAAGAAATCAATTCACACCTAAAAGTTCCCTTTTGGGGTATGCTGGGTACATTATTGTTTTTGATGATTTTTGTATTGGATCCAGCTTTAGTATTATTTACTTTTTTCTTTATTTATAGTTTATCAGGCTATGTTATGTGGCTAGTTAAAAAATGGTTAGTACAAAAGAGAACGTGATGTTTTTTCATTTAATTGGTTTTTATCGTACAATTTGCGGTTTGCCTAGTAAATTACAAAAGGAATAATAATGCAAAAATTTTGGTTGTCGGCGTTCACTTTAGCCATTTTGACTGCATGTGGCGGAAAAAATCAAACCTCTGGTTCAAATCAAGCCAGTCAAACTGTGGTTCAAACTCAAGCCAATGTGAACGGCAGTTTAATTGAACGAATCAACGCCCACGGGGTGATTACAGTTGGCACAGAAGGTACATACGCCCCATTTAGTTATCATGATGAAACAGGCAAGTTAACAGGCTATGATGTGGAAGTGGCACGCGCTGTTGCTGATAAATTGGGCGTAAAAATAGAATTTAAAGAAACGCAATGGGACGGCATGATGGCAGGTCTAAAAGCAGGGCGTTTTGATTTGGTGGCCAATCAAGTTGCATTAACTTCACCCGAACGGCAAGCCACATTTGATAAAGCAGGGGTTTATAATTGGAGTGGAGCAGCCATGTTGGTGCGTGAAGATGAAAGCAAAATAAAATCGCTGGATGACATCAAAGGTATAAAAGCCGCACAAACATTAAGCAGTAATTATGGTGAAATGGCAGTTAAAGCCCAAGCAGAAATTGTTCCTGTAGATGGCATGGCGCAAGCGATTACTTTAGTGCAACAAAAACGTGCTGATTTAACAATTAATGATTCTTTATCATTTTTTGACTATCTAAAAAAGAACCCTAATTCAGGTTTAAAAGTGGTATGGGAAAGCCCAGATAAAGTGGGTTCTGGCTTAGTATTAAACAAAGGTAATGCTGAAGCTCTAGCCAAAATTAATGAAGCAACCGAAGCCATTAAAGCTGATGGTACACTTAAACGTTTGGGTGAGCAGTTTTTTGGCAAAGATGTCAGTGAAAAATAATCAGATTTTTTGAGGCAACGACAACTCCAGTGTTGGGTTGCCTAAGTTTATTAATGAAAGGTCAGGTGTGTTACATTCTTTTTTAGCTTCACTCCCCTTTATGACAGATCTGCGTGCGCAAGCCGTTATCAATGCTTTTTGGCCCATGTTCAAGTCAGGATTAACTGTATCTGTTAAATTAGCTGTCATTTCATTTATTTTAGGTATGATCAT
>CAKARD010000159.1 GCA_916720425.1 uncultured Kingella sp.
AGAACGTGTAATCGCTTGACGTATCCACCATGTTGCATAAGTAGAGAATTTATAACCACGGCGATACTCAAATTTATCGACGGCTTTCATCAAGCCAATATTGCCCTCTTGAATCAAGTCTAAAAATTGTAAACCGCGATTGGTATATTTTTTAGCAATAGAAATCACTAAACGCAAGTTCGCCTGAATCATTTTTTGCTTAGCTGCCGCGGTTTCACGCTCACTTTTAACCATGTCTTTACTGATTTCTTTGAGTTCAGCAATAGAAATACGTGAATTTCGCTCAATCTCCGCCATTAAAGTTTGTTTTTCTAAAATGGCATAACGGAATCGATCCAGAGCTTCATTCCAAACACGATTTTTGGCAATTTCAAATTCTATCCATTGTAAATTAGTGGCATTGGGCATAAAGTTTTCAATAAAATAATCACGATCCATGCGCACGCGTTCCAAACAAATATCGCGAATTTCACGCTCCAACTTACGTACTAAATCTACTTGAGTACGTAAGTTTTCACTCAATTTTTCAATTTGACGAGTGGAAAAACGAACTTCTAATAATTTTTGAGCAATATTATTACGATGCTCTAAATATTTAGGATGCTTACTATCGTGTTTATCCAGTGCTTTTATCATTAAACCATAGCTTTTTTCTATGTGTTTAAAATGCTCCAAAACTTGTGCTTTTAACTCTTCCAGATTTTGCTGATTGTCTATATTAGTAGCTTCACTACCATCATCATCTTCTTCACTATCGTCTTCACTATGATGCTCAGTATCGTCATTTTCTGTTGTATTATCAGGTATTGTATTACTCGCATCTAAATGCCCTAATCCTAACTCATTTAGTAGCATTTCGTGAGGATCAATCATGGCCTCAACCACTTCATCAACGCGAATTTCATCTTTTTTGATTTGTGTAACCAATTCCAAGATATTAGCAACGGAACCTGGACAAGCTGAAATAGCTTGTATCATATTTTTTAATGCATCTTCAATTTCTTTGGCAATTTTGATTTCATCTTCACGTGTAAGCAAATCTACTTGTCCCATTTCACGCATATACATACGCACAGGATCGGTAGTACGCCCAAACTCAGAATCGGCTTGTGAAAGTGCGGCTTCAGCCTCAGCAACAGCATCTTCATCGGTTATGCCTGTGCCGTTATCATTCATCAACAAACTATCAGCATCGGGCGCTTCTTCGGTCACCTGAATGCCCAAGCCTTGAATCATATTAACAATATTGTCAATTTGCTCAGCATCGGACATATCATCAGGCAAAGAATCATTGATTTCGGAATAAGTAACATAACCCCGCTCTTTGCCTTGAAGAATTAAACGGCGCAAGCGTTCACGTTGTTCTTCAGGTGTGAGGGGGCGATTATCATCATTTTGCTCTTCGGTTTCAATATCGTGGTATTTTTTTTCTGACATGATTTTAGCTCGAAAGGTTTTATCACAATACATTTCTAGATAGATTCGGTATCTCAAAACCGCTTAAAATGAATGCATTGTATACATTAATGCCTGCAATAGCAGTATCTATGCTTTCAGGAAAAAGGATTTTGGTCACATATGGTGATGATCATAAAATAAAACAAGAGGTCTTTTGAAATTTTTTTAATTAGATTGTGTATCTAATAATGTAAACCACTCATTTTTATTACGCGGTCGGCGACCTTGCCATATTACTTTACCATATTTGGGTATATTATCTTTTACACTGTGTTGAACTAACTGATAACGACATGATGCTGATTCACGATAATACGGCAAGGTAGCATATTGTTGCCACGCCAATAATGCATCTTGGTAACGAGGATTAATATACAAACAGCTGGCTTTATCATGTGAGGCATTTTGCATATCTTGGGATAGAGAAGTTTGCGCCGCTATAATAACGGGGCGATAGCTTTTTATTGCATCTATCCATGGTAAAAATAAAGTCATGAGTAACGCCCAAACTAAGGTTGTTCCTGCTGCCCAGTTGGTTACTGCCTGTCGGCCACGAATATGCTTGCGATTAATGGCAACAATCCACATGGGAGTAAAAATTAACGCTACGATTAAAGGCATGATGTCAATATCACGTACGTAATAAGGACTAAAATAAGCAGCACGCGCTGCTAATTTAGCTGGAAAACCATAATTCATGGCAATAAATCCAAGCCACAAAAATAATGCCGCAGCCCCAAATATCATGATACCAAACCAGTTCAAAAATGCAGTTGCGCCACGACGCAAATTATCCAGTTGCGCTGCCCCCAAAAGTGCTAGCACAGGTAAAATTAAAATTAATAAATCTTGATTAGCTTGTGGATTTAAAGCTAAAAATAGTCCAAACACAAATAGCCAAGAAACAGCAAAAACACCCGCACGATTATCTAATAGCTTGTTGCGTGATAATGTCCATAGGGTTAATGGCCAAGCAGGAAAGGTAAACCATAAACTATTTTTAATATAATAAAATCCTTGCCAACCCAGATTAAATGAACTTAAACCACCAAAACTACCCCACAAAAAATAGTCTAAATAATATTTAATATAATCAGGATAAAATATTGCAATACTTAAAGGGTATAAGATTAATAGTGGTGCTGTTATGACATAAATAAATGCATTTTTGAATAATATACGACTATTACGTTCAGGTTGGTGCAGTAGAGTTAATGTGCCAGCCAATAATACACAAAGGACTACTAATAAACCTGCAGCTTGTTGTAGCAACACACAAGCCATGCTA
>CAKARD010000160.1 GCA_916720425.1 uncultured Kingella sp.
GGAAACAATATCTTAAATCCTTTGCCTCTTTTTTTGAATTGTCAATAGCCCCTAGGTATTTTATATCCGTTTAGCCAGTTCTGTGGCTTTACCAATATATAGAGCAGGGGTGAGGGCTAATAATTGTGCTTTTGCTTCATCTGGAATCGCCAATTGCATAATAAATGCTCGAACAGTGGTTTCATTGATACCCTCTTTACCACGAGTTAATTCTTTAAGCTGTTCATAAGCTTGTGGCACGGCATAGCGACGCATAACGGTTTGAATTGGTTCGGCAAGTAGTGCCCAATTTGCGTCTAAATCTGCCATCAATATATCAGGATTGGCTTCTAGTTTGTTTAAACCGCGTAAATGTGCAATCCAGCCTAACAGGGCATAACCCACACCCACACCCATATTGCGCAGCACAGTACTATCGGTTAAATCGCGTTGCCAACGTGATACGGGCAATTTTTCTGCCAAAAAGCCTAACACCGCATTTGCCATACCCAAATTACCTTCAGAATTTTCAAAATCTATTGGGTTGACTTTATGTGGCATGGTAGAAGATCCCACTTCACCTGCTTTGATTTTTTGCTTAAAATAGCCTAGTGAAATATAACCCCATATATCACGATTGAAATCAATTAAAATTGTATTGATTCGGCTTAAGATATGAAAAAATTCTGCCATATAATCATGTGGCTCAATCTGAATTGTATAGGGATTGAAGGTTAAACCCAAATCTTGTTCTACAAATTTTTTTGCGTGCGCTTCCCAATCTATATTCGGATATGCCACCATGTGTGCATTATAATTACCCACCGCGCCATTAATTTTACCCAACAAGGTTTGTTGACTCAGTTGTTGAATTTGACGATTTAATCGCGCAATAATATTAGCAATTTCTTTACCCAATGTGGTGGGGGTGGCAGGCTGACCATGTGTGCGTGCCATCATCGGCATGGCCGCAAATTGATGTGCCATATTTTGTAGTTTTTGGGTGATTTCTACCAGTTTTGGTAAAATGACTTCATCCCGTGCTTGTTTAAGCATCAAAGCATGAGATAAATTATTAATATCTTCTGATGTACAGGAAAAATGAATGAATTCATTGACATGTTGTACTTCTTCGTTGTCTGAAAAATGCAGTTTTAGCCAATATTCTATTGCTTTAACATCATGATTAGTAGTGGCTTCTATCGCCTTGATTTCTGTTGCGTCTGATTCAGAAAAATCAGCGACAATAGCATCCATTTGCGTCAAGGTCAGCTCAGAAAATGGTGGAACCTCATGAATACCCTGCTGTTGTGCCAGTGATTTGAGCCATGCCAATTCTACTTTTACCCGGGCTTTTATTAAACCATATTCAGAAAAAATAGGACGCAATGTATCCAATGATGTGGCATAGCGCCCATCTAGTGGAGAAAGTGCTAAAATGGGATTAATCATGGTGTTTTCCTTATGCAACGATATAGCTGTGTAGGGCGTGCAAAGAGATGATTTCTTTGCACGTGTTGGCTTAATAGTTTATATTAATAATTAATTATTGTGCAGCAGAGGCATGAGCGTTGTTATTTCCAAACCATTGATTATAAATTTTATCGTATGTACCATCGGTTTTAATTTGTGTTAAACCTTTATTGATGGCTTCACGCAAACCATCATTTCGTCCTTTTTTGAGTGCAAAACCATAGTTTTCTTTGGTAAAGTTTGGGTCTATGACGGTGTATAACTTAGCATTAGGATTTTGGGAGACATAATAATTGACTACGCTACTGTCGCCTACTACAGCATCTACGCCACCGCTTTCCAATTCCTTAAATGCCAAAGGCATGGTTTCAAAACGTTTGATGTTTTGGCTATTTTTGCCTTGTAATTCTTGTAAAATTAAATCTCCTGATGTGGCCGCTTGTACAGACGCTGTACGTTCTTTCAAGTCAGCCAAGGATTTAATATTGTTATTGCGTTCAGTGGTTACAATCATTTGCGTTGCTTGAAAATAAGGATCGGTAAAATCCAACTGCTGTTTGCGTTCATCATTAATGGTAATGCTTGCCAAACCTAAATCGCTATCGCCCTTATCTACATTGGCAAATAGCCCTTCAAATGGCGTATTAACAAATTCTAATTTTACATTTTGTGATTTTGCTGCCGCATCTAAAATATCATGTGAAAATCCCACCACTTGATTATTATCCATATATTCCATAGGAGCATAAGAGGCATCGGTGGCGACAATATAGGTTTTGTTTAAATCCAACGATGTTGGGGTTGGTTGTGTTGTTGTTTTGGTTGTTTGTCCTCCCGAACACGCTGTCATCAAACAAAGAACAGCCGTAGCTAAAAAAGTTCTTCCAAACATAATATTATTTTCCCAAATTATTATTAAATTAATGTGTGTTTTAAATGATGGGTAAATTTAGCGCAGAATCACTTCTACACGTTGTTTATCATCAGGGTTTTCGGGTTGTTCAATCACGATTGAATCTTCTGTTGCACCGGCGTTGAGTAAGGCTTGACGCACGCTTTCTATGCGTTGTTGATTGAGTGTTGTGTTTTTTGTATTACCAATATAGCCCAAAATGGCTGCTTTTTTACCTGATTTTATGCTGGCAACAATTTCATTAATAACAGGTTTGGTTTCTTCATCTAAATCAATGCGATTGGGATCAAAATAAAAGCTGGCAACATTATCATTTTGAGTCAAATAGATACGTGGGGTAGGATTAATATCTTGCATTTGATCATCTTGTGCAGTTT
>CAKARD010000161.1 GCA_916720425.1 uncultured Kingella sp.
ACCCACAAACCATATTCCAAACGATGGAAGCCGGTAAAACCATCATCTTTTGCGCCATTTTTGAAATCATCTTCACGCGCATCAATTGATGGATCAAGTTCATTGAACAATTCAGCAATGGGTTCTACGCGCTCATAATGCACACGTGTGCTTGCAAATAATTTTTTGGCTTCTTCTACTTTTCCAGCTTTAATGGCTTCGGTAAAGGCTTTGGTTTTGCTAACCAATTCTTGTGCTTCGCCTTGTACATATTTTTTATACTCAGCCAAGGGTTGAGCCAATTTTTCTAAATCGGCTTCAGCAGTGGTATCTTTAAAGCCACTATCTGTTACAATCAATTTACCGCGTGGATTATTTAACAAACCACAAGTCATTTCATATTCACCAGGCAGCAAAGTTGCCGTTAAGCTGCTAGATAAATTGGGCAAAATATTTTCACGCTCATCTACAACCATTACACCTTTTAAGATTTCCCATTCCAAAGCACGTGCGCTGGCATTTTTAATGTTAAAAGTTGTTTTGCCGCTAGGAACGGTAATTTCCATCGGTTCACAAGCGGTATCGGTTACCGTTACAGAAAATGAACCATCGGCAGCAGGTGCTGCACCCGTAGCACTATTAGCAGCACCACTTGCTGGTGCAGCAGGTTTATCAGCTTCAGGAGGTTGACAGGCACTTAATGCCAATGCCACAGCAAGCGGTAAAAAAGCATATTTCATGATTGATTCCTTTTTAAAAAAATCGTTAAAGCAGGGATTAAATACAAAAAGTACAACACAATATCACTTACAACAGGATGGTCGGTATAACCAAAAAATCCAGATAAAATCACGCCTAATGGACTGTCTTGGTGCAAGACATGAGAAAAATCCGCCACAATAGTTTGTCCAATATTCCACACGCCCGCTTCATGCAAAGCGCGAAATGAACCCGCAAACAGACCCGCCGCAACTAAAATTAAAAAAATACCAGTTATCTTAAAAAAACGTGCCAAATTAATCCGAACGCCACATTGATAAATCAACCACCCAATCAAAATAGCAATTGCTAAACCCGCCAAAGCACCCCAAATCATGCGGTTATCAGTGCTTTGTTCAAATACAGCAATCAAGATAAATACACTTTCCATGCCTTCACGCAAAACAGCTAAAAATGCCATCGTTACTAATGCCCAGCCCTGTTTATTGCCTTGATTTAAGGCAGCCTGAACCGATGATTGCAGCATTTGCTTCATACCTTTTGCTGCCTTTGCCATCCAAATGACCATATATGACAACATAGATACGGCGACTAATCCAATCACGCCAACCACAAATTCTTGCTCTTTTTGTGGTATTTCACCCGTGAAGTAATGTAAAGCATAGCCAATGCCAGTACACAAAATTACAGCCAAAACCACGCCAACCCAAACCTTACTCATTAGATGACTATGACCCGATTGACGCAAAAAACCCGCTACAATTCCTACAATCAATGCTGCTTCAATCCCTTCGCGCAGCATAATTAACAGTGCAATCCACATAAAAAATCTTCGCAAAATCTAACAAAACTTTATTAATTATACGTGATTCGTTCACAAATGAAAACGATTTTTGTTACTTTTAATACAATTTACTATACTTAGAACTTCATACCTGAACCATTCAATAACCACTCTGCTTTGCGTTCATTGCCATTTAAAGCGTAATGATTACCGTAAGATAATTGTTATAACATTGATTATTATGGCTTAAAAAATCCACCTAAAATCCAAAGGTTACTGACCAATTCATCCATATTATTTGAAATATTTATTTCATTTTCTAGGCAAAATAATGAACGAGGCATTATTTCAATATTTAGGTAATGAGGACGGATTAGTTTTGCTAGATACACCCAATTCACGCCGTATGAGTGATGGCTGATATTGCTTAAAGCGAAGTATGAAAATATTTTTTAAAACAAGTGTATATGGTTAAGTGTGGCAGCACTTATTGCTCTGATTGTTACCTGCACCAATTGAGCAGCCCGAAATAGGCGGTCTGGGCATAGCGGAATTTACGGTGGGCTTTGCGCATAATGCCGTCCAGCAACCGATGTTCTTTTAGATCTTGAACATGCTTGTTTGAAACGGTTATTGGTGCTGTTTTGCGGTTTGAGAATGTTGACTCGGGCGGCTTTGAGTATATTGTAGATGGTTTGACAGCTGACCATGAATCGTCTAGCGAGTGAAGTAACGCTTTCTTTGTCTTGGGTGTACGCAGTCCAAATGGCTTGACGATGATGCGGGAGGAGTTTCGTGCTTTTATGGGTGTTCATCACAGTATTCTCGTCGATTACTGTAAACCACGCTAGTTTAAATTACACCAGAATAGTTTCTATGCTATTTTTTAGGGCGATTAACACGAATTTCTGTAGCATCAACCAGCACAGTATCTTCTGATGTAACCATTTTGTCTGTAATATGGAAGCCATTTTTAATCAGAGTATCTTCTGCCCACTTGCTTCGGCGAATCAAATTGCTTTCATGAATACCAAAATCAGCTGCAATCTGTTCGTAAGTGCGGTATTCTCGTAGATACTATTATAAAGTAGCCATTAATAAATCCTCCAATGACAACTTGGGCATACGCCCACCCTGCTTATGAGTTTGGGCGTAAGCTAAGTTAAGCACTTGAAGCATTTGTGCAAAAGTTTTTCTTTGCACACCTAGGGGCTAATGACATTTTAGCTATAATTTCAACCAAATCAAAGCACAAGCT
>CAKARD010000162.1 GCA_916720425.1 uncultured Kingella sp.
CGTTACAAGAGTGCTTGAATGTTCAGAAAGTTGGGAATCTAAACATTATTTGGCAAAGTTTTGTGCCACAAAATCAATTTGATACGCTGTTGTATCCTTCTGATATCAATATTATCCGTGGGGAAGACAGTTTTGTTCGCGCCCAATATGCAGGTAAACCCTTTTTTTGGCATATTTATCCGCAAGAAAACCAAGCACATGCCGATAAACTTGAGGCGTTTTGGTCATTATTTTGGCACAATGGTGCAACAAACATCATGCAAGCCCATCAAGCTTTATCCGCCGAACTTAATGGTTTAACTCAACTATCCCAGCACGACCGCAACCAGCACTGGGCAACATTAATTAAACATTGGGACGATTGGTATAAACAAACACAAGCATGGCAAGCTTATTTATTTAACCAAGATGATGCTATCACGCGATTAGCAAAATGGCTCAATATTCCATTACAAAAGGTATGAGTATGCAGTCTAACATCCTATTTCTTGATATAGAAACCGACAAAGATGGCAAGAAAATTTTTGATATGGGTGCAATTTTTTGCCATCAACAGGAACATGGGAAAGAAATAGTTGTTTTGAATCAATGGCTAAAGCAAGCTCGTTATCTTTGTGGACACAATTTTTTGCAACATGATTATCAATTTTTAGAAAAGAAAATTGTTGCAGCAGGAAAAAATCGATCTGATGTGATAGACACGCTGTATTTGTCTGCTTTATTGTTTCCTGCGCGCCCCTATCATGCCTTGAATAAAGACTATAAAACACAATTTGCCGAATCTAATAATCCACTATCCGATTGCAAAATTACTCAAGAGTTATTAGACAGTGAAATCCAAGCTTTTGCTACTTTGCCAGTGGAAATGCAAACATTGTTTTATGGTTTATTACATCAAACTGATGGTTTTGCTGCTTTTTTTCAGGCGATAAATTTTCATGCTATGCCTGAAAAATTGGAATCCTTAATCCAAGATTATTTTGCCCAGAAAATTTGCCATCATGCTCAACTAAGCAACTTTATCAGACATTATGCCACTGAATTGGCGTATGTGTTGAGTTTAATTCATTGCGATCATCGTTATTCTATTACCCCACCGTGGTTATTACATCAATATCCAAAAATATCTTTGATATACAATAAATTGTGTAATACACCTTGTAAAAAATCGTGTGATTATTGTCGTGAGTTCTTAGATGTTAACAAAGGCTTAAAACGCTATTTTAATTACGATCAGTTTCGCCAATATGAAGGTAAGCATTTGCAACAAGAAGCAGCCCAAGCTGCAATTAAACAACAATCTTTTTTGGCTATTTTTCCCACTGGTGGTGGTAAATCCATTACCTTTCAAGTACCTGCACTTATGCAAGGCGAAAGTTGCAAGGCCTTAACACTTGTCATTAGCCCATTACAATCACTAATGAAAGATCAAGTGGATAATTTGGAACAATTGGGTATTACCGAAGCGGTGACCATCAATGGTTTATTAGATCCAATAGGACGTCAAAAAGCGATAGAACGCGTGATAGATGGGTCAACCAGTTTATTATATATTGCTCCCGAGAGTTTACGTTCACGCACTATAGAGAGTATTTTGTTGGGACGCCATATTGCGCGGGTGGTGATAGATGAAGCGCATTGTTTTTCGGCGTGGGGGCAAGATTTTCGGGTAGATTATCAATACATTGGTGAATTTATTCGCCTATTGCGTGATAAAAAACAACAAGCGATACCCGTTTCCTGTTTTACTGCTACGGCTAAACCGCAAGTTATAGAAGATATTGTGCAATATTTTCAAAAAGAACTGGGCATTGAGCTAAAATTATTTCAAGCAGGGGTGGCACGACATAATCTGTCCTATCAAATGATTTGGCATGATAAAGAAGAGCAAAAATATGCCAGTTTGCGCCAACTTATTGATGCTGAAAATTGTCCCACAATTGTATATGTATCACGCGTGGAACGTACCAAAGAATTAAGCAAGCGTTTATGCCAGGATGGTTTTATCGCTTTGCCTTATCATGGCAAAATGGACAAGGAAGATAAAATTGCTTATCAAAACCAATTTATTCAAGGCGAGGTCAAAATTATTGTTGCGACTTCTGCTTTTGGTATGGGTGTGGATAAAAAAGATGTTGGTTTAGTCGTACATTATGATATTTCTGATTCTTTAGAAAATTATGTGCAAGAGGCTGGACGAGCAGGGCGAGATATGCATATTCAAGCTAAATGTGTGGTTTTGTTTCATCCTGATGATTTAGACAAACATTTTATCTTGCTCAATCAAACTAAATTATCTATTAATGAAGTCAAGCAAATTTGGAAAGCATTAAAAACACTTACCAGCACGCGCCGCACCATTGCAGAATCTCCTCTTATGATTGCACGTCAAGCAGGTTGGCAAGATATACGTGAACAAGAAATCGAACAACGCGTTAAAACCGCTATTGCTGCTTTGGAAGAAATCGGTTATATAAAACGTCGTCAAAATATCCCTCGTGTTTATGGTAATAGTATTGTTTCACCTAATGCTGAACACGCAATTAATCAAATTTACGAATCTCAACATATTCATCATGATGATAAACCATTGGCAGTTCGTGTCATAAAAAAACTGTTTTCACAACGCAGCCATATTCGCACTACAGAAGAGGAGGCAGAATCACGCGTAGATTATCTTGCAGATGTATTGGGTTTAT
>CAKARD010000163.1 GCA_916720425.1 uncultured Kingella sp.
GCAGCCCAAAGCGGTCAAACTTTGCGTGATTTTGAACGTGACTTGCGACCCGTGTTAGAACGCAAAGGTTGGTGGGGACGGCAAGAACGTGCCCATCCTGATACAGGCGAAATTTTTAATGTCCAGCTAGGCAGTCCGTACCGTCTTAAAACCATTTATTTAACTAATTTGCAATCGGCATATATGGCAGGGCGTTACGCGGAAATGGTCGCTGCAAAAGACTCGCACCCCTATTGGCAATATATAGCGATTAACGATAAACGCACACGCGAAACGCATCGTCTATTGCACGGTCGCGTGTATGCTGCAGATGACCCTGTATGGGGTAGTTTGTATCCGCCACTGGATTACCGTTGTCGTTGTCGTGTCCGCCCCTTGTCGCGTGAACGTGGCGAAAAACAGGTTTTACCATCACCCAAATTGGAAACACAAATCGTTGATATTGGTGCAAACCAATCCACAGGCGAACAACGTTACGCACAGCGCACAGGCATTCGTGTAGCTGGTCAATTTATTGCGCCCAATGCAGGTTTCAATGCCAATCAAGGACAGACATTTTTGCAGCGCACTGCACGGATAGCGATAGAAAAAGCGCAAAACGTACCGCCCGAATTGGCACATGTAGCGGTTAAAGAAATGATGGCACAGGAAAAATTTCGCAATGCGCTGACATTGGCACAGTTAACGTGGGTGGCTGAATTACTGGGATTAACGCCATGATTAAAATCAGCGTAGAAAGTGAAAGTTTAGAACACAGTTTAAACCAGCTCTCGCAAAACATACAAAACCGCCGCCCGATGATGGCAAGTGTGGCAGCAGAATTGTTATCGATGACAGAAGATAACTTTGAAAGTGAAAGCTGGGGCGGCGACAAATGGCAAGAAACCCATCGTGGTGGTAAAAAACTGCAATTAAGCGGACAACTGGCAGGTAATATCAATACGCAATCGGGCAACGATTTTGCGCGAATTGGTTCAAATAAGAAATACGCAGCAATTCATCATTTAGGTGGCGAAATTACCGCCAAGAATACGCCGTATTTGATGATTCCGATTGGTGGCGGTAGATTTGCACGTAAAAAATCGGTTGTCATTCCAGCGCGACCTTATTTGCCGATTGATGGTTTTGGCAAATTACAGTCGGATGGCGAAAAGCGGATTTTAGATGTGGTTAAAGATGCATTAGCAAAGGGAGTAGGATAACAAAAAAGCGGACATATTTCGTGTCCGCTTTTGTTTCACACTGTGAAATGTTGTTTCAGTTTATTATTTCACTTCATTTCATTTTATACCGCTTTATTTCATTTATATTGCAGAATGGTGGTTATTTATATTAAAGGGGTTCAGTTAGGTGACTCATACAAGATTAGGTTGTTGTTACTATTTAACAATAACTAACCAGTATAGCCGTGCAACCAACCCAAAATATGAAATGGTAGGGTGTGCATTCATGCACCCGCGGTTTTAGTTTCGCTGAACTCGGTTTCAGGCCGCTTTAAAACCACTCACCTACCTTTTTTGTTTTAACCCACCCAACCCTAAATCATGCCTACCACTCTCCCCCAATGAGCTATGGAATGAAAGCGAAGCACTCGATGCCATCGCTTAGTTGTGGTATCAATCGCTCACGCATCGTAAAGTGCCTATTTTGATGAAGTGGCACAAGCACATTATTTGCCATCCGACCACCATTTGCGCGACAACAATGCCTATTGGTGATTTTATTGATGATTATTGACGTTGCGACCACGTCATGAAACTTTGTTTATCCTATTTGCCTAATCTACCTCACATACGCTTCTTGTCTTGGTGCTGCTTATCAGCAGGCATCATCGCTCCTGCTACTTTGTTAGCTGCCCCCAATCCTGCCGAAATTCGTATGCAATAAAACATTTAACCACGCCAACGCGAAGAGCAGTTGCACCAAACGATGCAGCCTGAAACTGATGTGCGTTTACAAGGCGAACACCATGCACGGTTTCAGTTTTCCCTAAAACGAGCCTTGCACGAAACCGATTTTCAGGCAGGAAAATGTTTAAAGCCCATGCGCAACGAGAACGGGAAAATAAAACAGGGTTAGATTTTAATCATTTTATAGGTGGCGATGTCAATAAGAAAGGCACAGTAACAGGAGGGCATAGTTTAACCCGTGGTGATGTACGGGTAGTGGAGCAAACCTCGGTACCTGATAAGCATGGGGTTTATCAGGCGACAGTGGAAATTAAAAAGCCTGATGGAAGTTGGGCAGTGAAAACGAAAAAAGGTGGGAAAGTGATGACCAAGCACACCATGTTCCCAAAAGATTGGGATGAGGCTAGAATTAGGGCAGAAGTTACTTCGGCTTGGGAGAGAAAAGAGGAATTAGAAAATCAAAAATGGCAAGGTAGAAGTAAATCAGGTGTTTTAATGGAAGGATTTACGGAACCTAATAGAACAGCATATCCTATTTATGAACAATAAGTTTTATCAGGAAAGATTATGAAGAAAATTAAATGTTACTATACTGATTTATCTATACATGATTATGTCATTAGGTGTACATTTGTCAATGAAGAAAATCAGTACATTGGTTCTTTTGAAAAGGTATATGAATATCTTATGCATACCTTAAGGAGCGATATTTACTATCGATCTGCGATTGATGAGCATTTCAAGATTATAGAATTAATAGAAAATAATCCAAATGAAA
>CAKARD010000164.1 GCA_916720425.1 uncultured Kingella sp.
AACGGCACCCGCTCCGGCAGTGGCAAGTGTGAGAAAGCGGCGGCGTCCTTGATTAATTTCTTTATTATCCATATTGTTACAGTCATCCAGATTTTGGCATACTAATACAAAAGGCATTAATATACACTGGTGAGTGGAAAAGTGCCTAAAACGACAGAATTTTACCTGATTTTTAGCTAAATTAAAGTATTAATTTAAAGTTAAGTAAAGATTTTATTATCAAATTTTGATTTTACACAGAGTTTTTTCATAAATTTAGGCTGGATTAGGCTCATCAAAAAACTGATGCGATACACCTAATTGCTGTGTTAAATATGCCCCTAACGCTTGAATACCAAAGCGTTCAGTCGCATGATGCCCTGCACTGATGAACAGCACACCTGTTTCATTGGCAAGATGGTACTGCGCTTCAGAAATCTCACCCGTAACATATACATCCGCACCTTTTTCTATAGCTTGCTGAAAATAGCCTTGTGCTCCACCTGTACACCATACAATACGTTTAATTGAACGTGTAACATCACCAATTACAATGGGCTTGTGTTGCAATACTTGTTCTATTTGAGCCATTAATTGCGCACCTGTACGCTGATTATCGGGCAAATAGCCTATATTAAGCAAATTTTGTTCACCAAACACGCTTTCTATTTGCCAACCCATTTTATACGCCAACTGTGCATTATTTCCCAATATTGCATGTGCATCCAAGGGCAAATGATAACCGACCAAATTAATATTATGGTTTAATAAAGCCGCAATACGTTCTTTTTTCCAACCTGTTATAGTAATGGGCTCACTCTTCCAAAACATACCATGATGAACCAACAGCATGTGTGCGTTTTGTTGTGCTGCAAATTCAATCGCAGCACGACTGGCCGTAACCGCCGTAACAATTTTATTAACGCCATCTGTGCCTTCCACTTGCAAACCATTGGGTGCATAGTCTTTAAATTGGATTACATTAAGCGTTTCATTACATAAATTGATGATGTGATTGCGTTGTATCATTGTTTATCCCTCATGAAACAAAACACCGTTTTCATTGATAAGAAAACGGTGTTTCTAAATAAGGCGGCGAGCCTATTACTCGGCACTAACTTTTTTAAGTGGGCTGCTGGCTTCCGCCCCTGACCCGTTGCTCAAAATCATTATGCGAGACGACCCGCCATAGAAGCCATATATTATAACAATAATCACCAAAATAGCAAATCATTTACAATCTACCGTACCAATATTGACTCCTCCCCTCTTACAAACGACATTGGCGCGATGGTGCGAATTTGGTAGATGAATAATTTCAGGCAGCCTGAAAACTATTTCCCAGCAAGCCCAAAATATTTATCCAACACCAAAACATTGGCTATTTTTTCCCATTTTTTATTTAAAAACGGCTGGATATACGCTTGCGCAGCAGAAATAATTTTTTGCGCAGCTTCAGGGTGTGCTTGATAAAATTTTAGTTTTTCGTCTAAATCTGAATAATCTTCTTCCAAGGCAACATAATGGACATTAGGGATTAACAATCCCTCTGCAAACCACGTTTCATATTTGGGGCGTGTCATAAAACACACCGAGTGAGATGCCGAAATCCACTTGAGATTGGTTGCCACATCGTTACCTTCAATACTCAAGATATATTTGTATGCCATCTGTTGTTTCACCGACAAAAACTCCCGATGATACGCTTGCCCAATTGAATTTTTATGCACACAACCCACATCACACAAAGGATGTTGATGATATTGTTTCACAAAATTTAAACGATGCGACTGATGTGCGCCACCACGCCACACCAATTTATCTTGTTTTTGCGAAAAATCGTATGGGTCAGGATAAATATAAAAATGACGAAAACTATCTAATCGCATCAACACACTATTACGATTATCCCCTGCGATTGGACGGCTTTTCACAATCGTTGGACGTTCTGGCACATGGGTAACATCACCAAACTCATAAAAGAAGTAATGGTCTTTTGGAAAATACGGCAAATATTCTGACAAATCAAAAAAATAAGAAGAATTATGGTCGCGATGAAAATCAGCAATACGGGTTAAACGATTGCCCTTACGTTCAACCATATCTTTTGCCAACTCATGCACATCAAAAGGTGTGTTGATGGCACAGTAATAATCAATGCGCTTTTGCAGATAATCTCGCACGTCTTCTGGCAGCAACGCAAAATCACGTTTAATTGGCGCAATATCTTTTTTTACCCATTCATATGGCAAAACTTCAAAATGCGCATGTGTCAAATAAAACATAAACTTATGCCAACGGCGATGATACGTTTCCAATGGTTTCATGCTTAATCCCAATAAAACATCACATCAATAAAAGATGATAATGTAATTACGTTGTACTATTGTTTGTTTCTATGTAATACGATCCATTATACAAGTGGTATTATCGTTAGAATAGTAAAGTGTTTTATAATCCACCGTATGAATGCAAGCCTGTTAAAAACATATTCACCCCCACAAACGCAAAGGCAGTAATTAATAAACCAATAATTGCCCACCATGCCAATACTTTACCGCGCCAACCTTTTACTAAGCGAACGTGCAGCCAAATCGCATAGTTTAACCATACAATCAATGCCCAAGTCTCTTTAGGATCCCAACTCCAATAACCACCCCAAGCATCTTTTGCCCATAATGCAC
>CAKARD010000165.1 GCA_916720425.1 uncultured Kingella sp.
ATATGTGCTTTTAATTCACGTTCGGGCAAATCCATGTTGTGTCGCCCAAAGTTTTCTCTATCAGGGAAGCTGGGATGTGCGCCTATGCGTACGCCGTTTTCTTTTGCCCATTCTAAAGCATTGAGCATATGCACCGCATCGCCTGCATGAACACCACAAGCAATATTGGCAGAACTAATATAACGTAATAATTCATAATCATTACCGCACGCTTCAGCAATATCAGCATTCAAGTCTATGAGCATGAGCAATCTTTCTAATTTGATGAAGATAAATTTCGTCTTTTTTTAATAAATGGTGGGCGGTGGGTTCGTCTATCATTTGAAAGCGAATTTTTCCACCAAAACGCACTTGCGCCAAACGCCCTAAATCGGCTTGTGCGATACTGGCAATTTTTGGGTAACCGCCTGTGGTTTGCGTATCTGCCATTAAGATAATTGGTAAACCGTTGGGTGGTACTTGCACAGTGCCAAATTGTACGGCGTGTGAGAGCATTTCTATGGGTTCAGTCATGCTCAATGCACTACCACTTAAACGATAACCCATGCGATTACTGTCGCTTTGTAGCGTCCAAGTATCTTGCCAAAAACGATAATGTGCCGTGCGATTAAATGCGTTATATTCAGAAGAAGGCAAGGCGTGAATGCGAATGGCCATATCAATGGGCGCAATGCCAATGCGTGACAAAACTTTTTCTGTACCGCAGGTGGCTAATTTGTCATTGGTTTTCAAATATCGCCCTTCCAAACCGCCTAATGCGGCTTTTAAGTCAGTGCTGCGTGAACCTAAAACTTGGGGGACATCAAAACCGCCTTGTACACATAAATAACCATACATACCCTGAACTGCACGATGTAAAGTTAAAACTTGTCCACGTTTAGCGGTGTATCGCCAATAAGAGTGAACAGGTAAATTATCTAAATCAGCTAAATAAAACGCACCAGTAATACAAAATGGCGTATCCTGCTCAAAACGCACTTGCATGAAACCTAAAGCAATTTCAATTGCTGCTGCATCATCGGGATTGTCTAACAGTGCATTGCCTGCGCGTAAGGCCAATGTGTCCATGGCTCCCGCATGACCTATACCATATCGCCGCCAACCATACCGCCCCAAGTCTTGTACACTTGCCAATGCTTTAATGTTTAAAATCTGTATCATGACTTCAGACCTCTATGCTGGCGATCACAAATTGCACGGTGTCCCCAGCACTCAATAAGGTGGGAGGGTGCGATTGTGCTTGAAATAAGGCAACATCGGTACGACCAATGATCTGCCATCCTCCAGGTGAATCAAAAGGATAAACCCCCGTTTGGCTGCCACCAATCCCGACTGAACCAGCTAAGACACGTGTACGTGGCACAGGGCGACGTGGTGTGTGCAAGTTTTTGGGCAAGCCACCCAAATAGGGAAAACCTGGCTGAAAACCCATCATAAATACGGTATAAATGGGTTGTGTATGTCGTTCAATGACGGTTTGTGGGCTGATTCCATGAAATGTGGCGACTTCATACAAATCTTCGCCATATTCACCGCCATAATGCACAGGAATATGAATGTGTTTGCCTTGATAATGGGCTTCTTGCGTATCATGCCAAAGTTTTTTTAGGGTTTTGGTTAAAGCATCAAGGTAGACACCTTGTTGCACAAAAATGGTTACATTATTCATGCCAACCACCACTTCAAATACTTCGGTTAACTGTTGCGCCGCATCAGCAAAACCCCATAGTCTGCGTTGTTGTGATAATTGCGCTGGAGGGGGTAAAAGACAAGCGATCGCATTTTCGCTGATGGGTGTAATGTTTAACATAATCAGTTTATGTGTTAAGTTTTGTTTGATAAACTTTAATTGTTGTTAGATAATTTTGTCAAGTAAAATTAACAGAGGTAAAAAATATATGATGCGAACACTATTATTGACTGCATTTGAACCGTTTGATGGTGAATCTATTAACCCCTCATGGGAAGTGGCCATGCAATTAGATAATCATATCATTGCTGATATAAAAATTGTGGTGCGCCAATTGCCCGTTGTATTTGGTGAAAGCCTAAGACAACTAGAAAATGCCATCACCCAAACTCAACCTGATATCGTACTTTGTTTGGGACAAGCAGGCGGACGCACGAGCATTACCCCTGAACGCATTGCAATTAATTTAGATGATGCACGTATTTCTGATAATGCAGGTCAGCAACCTTGTGATAAACCGATTGTTACTAATGCGCCTGTTGCTTATTTCAGCACCTTACCAAATAAAGCCATAGTAAAAGCGTTAAATGAACATGGGATTCCTGCTGGTGTATCGTATAGTGCAGGGACATTTGTGTGCAATCACGTATTTTTTGGTTTGCAACACATGGCAGCACAGTATCACATTGCACAAAGTGGTTTTGTGCATATTCCCTATTTACCTGAACAAGCTGCGCGTCAAAAAAATTCTCCGCCTAGCATGGCACGAGAAACTTTATTGCAAGGTTTACGCATCATCATACAAACCTGCGCACAGTATGAAAAAGATATTGTCGAGATGGGCGGACAAACGCATTAACATACCATTAATAACAAAAAAACCATGTTAGATGAAATCATATTGAGGATAATCAAAAACGGTTTTACTTTATTTTATTATCCTTTAATTAGGATTTTTTTCTCA
>CAKARD010000166.1 GCA_916720425.1 uncultured Kingella sp.
TCCATGGTTAAGGCATAGATTTTATTTTTGCCTAGATTATTATCTTTGAATAAATCTATATAGTATTGCTTGGCTTGTAGGGTTTTGGCTGAAGTAAAAAGCTTGCTTACTAATATCCCTATCTTCTAATTTAGTTTCAAGAATGATAGCTACATCATTGATATTACTTGGCAAATATAATTGTACACATAGTGTTGCAAATATAATCTAGTAAAACTACTACCATAGACTAAATGTATTTTTTCCAAACTTCAATGTCTTTTTGCGAACCATAAAAAATCATACCCTTTGCTCGACAAATGATTTTTTGTACTATTTTTAACGACTCTTGCCTTATACCTGACACAACAAAATTCCTTATAGACAATTGAACTATAAGGAATTTTATCAAATTTTAGTGAAAATCTAAACATATTATTAAAACACAGCCTTATATTAAAGATAGACTGAATTTACTATTCCCAAAACATTCCAAAACCAACACAATTAGGCCCTGCATGAGCTGATACAACAGGTGTGATAGGATAAGCGGGTAAGTTTTTTAAACCTGTACGTTCTGCTACTAAAGCTTCAAATTGGTGAAAATGTTCACGTTGACGACCCGTATAAAGTAAATATACCTTGTGATTGCGACCACGACTGAGATATTCTTCTATATTTTTAGTTAAACCAACCATAGCACGATTAAATGACATGATACGTTCACCGACTAGTGCTTGTCCCTGTTCGCTTACTTTAATAATAGGTTTAATACTCAACATATTTGCTACAAACCCTACTGCAGTAGACAACCGTCCATTATTAATTAAATAACTCAAATCACTCACTGCAAACATAACAATATTATTACGGCGCAATACTTGTAATCGTGCAATAGTTTGTTCCAAACTCATGCCAGAACGCAAACAACGATCAGCTTCCAAAGCCATATAGCCTTCTGCAAATGTCCCTGTTTTGCTATCAAACATATGAATCTTTAACTTATCTGCAAACATTGGTAACATATCACGCACATAGCTAAATGTTTTACTTAATTGTGATGACATTGTAATAAATAAAACTTCCTCATAACCATCATCTACAATTTTCATAAAAAATCTTGTTAATGCTACAGGAACGGGAGGGGAAGTCTTGATGGATGCGGTAGGATTAGCCAATAACCAATCTTCAAACTCATCGGCACGCAAAGTTTGTCCATCAATGAATGTTTCTTTACCCACATGAATATTCAATGGCAATATGCGGATATTGTGTGGTTCACTATAATAATCTAAACAGGAAGTAGACATCGCAACAACAAGCGTTTTACGTTTTTTTTTAGTCATAAGTTCACTCTCTATTTTTAAAAAAGTAGGGTTATTTTATCGAAAATATTTTAACGGTTATGACGTATTTGCCAACATTGATGAATTTTTTTATTGCGAAAATCCTCGGGTACAGATTGTTTAGATACATCTTTAACACAATAATTCTTTTTGATTTTATCATCTAAACAAAAACTGCGTAAATTATTAGAAAAATATAATAAACCATCGCGCTCTAGCAGTTGCATTGCTCCATCAATTAAATCAGTGTGATCACGTTGAATATCTAAAATATTACGCATTTTTTTGCTATTAGAAAAACTAGGCGGATCTAGTACTATCAAATCAAACCGTTTATGCTGTGCAATCGCTTGTTGCAAATATTGAAATACATCTGCACGAATAATATGATGTTGACCTTCATTTATTTGATTCAACTGAAAATTGCGTTTTGCCCAATCTAAATAGGTGTTAGACAAATCCACTGTCTCACTATATATGGCACCAGCGGTTGCCGCATAAACAGTAAAACTGCCCGTATAGGAAAATAGATTTAAAAAACGTTTGCCTTGTGCAATTTCGCCTATTTTTTTTCGGGTATTACGATGGTCTAAAAATAACCCTGTATCCAAATACTTATCCAAATTAACCCAAAATGCACGCCCATTTTCGTGAACAATAAAATCTTCACTTATTTGTCCTGTTTTTTCATACTGCTGTGTACCTTTTTGACGCGCACGTTGTTTAATATGGATACATTCACGCGGCAAACCTGTTACGAACCCCACCGCTTGAATCATTTCATCTAACCATGCTTGATATTCATCGGCATGCAAAAGCCAGCCTGTATCATACTCTTGTAGATGAATATGCTCACCATATACATCAATCACAAAAGGATATTGAGGAATGTCTTTGTCATAAATACGCCACGCTTCTATATTTTGACGTTTTGCCCATTTGAGTTGATGTTTAAGGTTTTTTCCTAATCGGTTGATGAAATCATTAATGTTATTCATATTTTTATTTTCTATATTCTTCTAGGCTGTCTAAAAATATTCTAAACCTGACCTACAGCCTAACACTACAAGTAATCAAGCAAAAATAGCAATGATCATGAGAGCAATCAATATATTAAAACATAGGCATGTTAGTCTTATTATTGGGGCAAGTCATGATACAAAACCAGTGTTATTAAAATATAAAAGCAAAAAACATGCTATTGAAGCATGTGTGCTGTGTTAAGCTATAAATAGGCGTGCGTAAAATACAGTGCAGAAAATAATCAGACAATCTAAAACATTCACTTACTGATTCTTCAGCAACCAATTAACAT
>CAKARD010000167.1 GCA_916720425.1 uncultured Kingella sp.
ATCTTGATTATAGCAACGCCTTGATACCAAGCATCAGACTAAAAAGCTCAACCATTACGCTGTTTTTTGATACTGATACGTTTTTGTTTTTTGCCACCGCTATTGCGTATTTTTTCTGCTTTACGATCTTCGCGTTTGGCAATACGATTACTCAATGTGACACGGCGTAATGGTTTATTTTTGGTTTTCTCTGCAACTTCATCATAGGGGTTTTCACCAACATTATATTGAATGCGCAAAGGTGTACCTTGTAAATTAAACGCTTTACGAAAAGTCTGCGTCAGATAGCGTGTATAACTATTGCCCACTCCCTGCAATGAATTACCATGTATCACAATCACAGGAGGATTCATGCCACCTTGATGCGCATAACGCATTTTAGGGCGTACCAAACCTACGCGTGGTGGTTGTTGACGTTCTATCGCACTTTGTAGCACTCGAGTAATTTTAGGAGTAGGCATTTTTATCATTGCCGCTTGATACGCGGCTTGAATACTTTCAAATAAACCATCAATGCCCTTCTCTTTGAGAGCCGAAATATAATGAAATTTAGCAAAATCCAAAAAATACAGTTTACGTGCAATATCACGTTTTACCTGAATGCGTCGTTCTTCACTCAGTCCATCCCATTTATTTACCGCCACGACCAAAGCGCGTCCTGCCTCTAAAGCAAAACCTGCAATATTGGCATCTTGATCAGCAATATCTTGTTGCGCATCCAACACCAACACCGCCACATTAGCTGCATCTATCGCCTGTATGGCTTTGATAACCGAAAATTTCTCTACCGCTTCATCTACTTTACCACGACGACGAACACCCGCAGTATCGATAATGGTAAACGGTTGATTATCACGCTCAAAATCAATATAAATACTATCGCGTGTTGTGCCTGCCATATCAAATGCAATGACACGCTCTTCTCCTAAAATGGCATTTACCAATGTCGATTTTCCCACATTTGGGCGACCAATCACCGCAAAAACAGGGTGCTTGGTTTCTTCGATTTCCTCTTCAGCATCAGGAAAATGCGACAATACTTCCTCAATCAAATAATAAACACCATCACCATGCGCTCCTGAAATGACATAAGGTTCCCCCAATGCTAATTCATAAAACTCTGCCGCTAAAACAGCCCGATTCCCTCCTTCAGCTTTATTCACTGCCAAAAATACGGGACGATCATGTTGGCGTAAACGGTCAGCAATAATTTTATCTTGTGGTGTTAAGCCTGTGCGTCCATCTACCAAAAAAACGACTGCATCAGCTTCATCTATCGCTTGCAAGGTTTGCTTTGCCATTTCATGTAAAATGCCACTATCGACCACAGGCTCAAAACCACCCGTATCCACAACCAAATAAGGCTTACTGCCCACACGTCCATGACCATAATGTCTATCACGTGTTAAGCCTGGTAAATCATGGACTAAAGCATCTTTAGTTTTGGTTAACCGGTTAAATAAGGTAGATTTACCCACATTGGGTCGCCCTACTAATGCGATGGTTGGTTTCATAAAATTTTAATCTTTCAAATTATCGTGAAATAGCCAAGGTTGATTGGATTTACGTTGTGCTTCATAGGCTTTGATATCATTAGCGTATTGCAAAGTCAAACCGATTTCATCTAAACCATTGAGTAAACAGTGTTTACGGTGTTCCGTAATATCAAAGTAAAATACTTCACCTTTAGGTGTCGTTACAGTTTGTTGTTGCAGATCAATAGATAACTGATAACCTTCCTGCGCAAAGGTTGCTTGGAATAATTGTTCCACCACTTCTTCACTCAGTACAATGGGTAACAAACCATTTTTATAACAATTGTTAAAAAAAATATCAGCAAAAGAAGGCGCAATAATCGCACGAAAACCATAGTCATCTAGTGCCCAAGGCGCATGTTCACGTGAAGAACCGCAACCAAAATTTTTGCGCGTCAACAAAATTTGTGCGCCTTGATAACAAGGTTGATTCAGTTCAAAATCAGGATTAAGTGGACGTTTACTATGATCCATTCCAGGTTCACCATGATCCAAATAGCGCCATTCATCAAAGGCATTAGGTCCAAAGCCACTGCGCTTAATAGATTTCAAGAACTGTTTCGGAATAATGGCATCGGTATCCACATTACTACGATCCAAAGGTGCCACTAATGCGGTGATTTGTGTAAATGCTTTCATATTATTCTACTCTTTAAAGATAATATAAATAATTAGGGCAGAGATAAACTCTGCCCCCTGTTTACGCCAAACAATTAGCGGAATGTTGGCACACCATCTTTATATTCACGTTGTGCTTCGCCATATTTACCTGCTTCTTGTTGCTGTTCATCTAGCTTTTGTTTATCCTTACCTACTTGATAAACATTGGTTTCCCAAGCGGTAGAATCTTTATTGATGTGATTGCGAGTATCAGCGCAAGCAACTAAGGCCAATCCTGCAACAGCCAATAATATCATTTTTTTCATTACATTTCCTTACTTTCAAAATAGCGTTAGTGTATTATCTATTCTTGAGAATCGGTCATTTTATCCCAGCCACGCTTAGTGGCTTCTTTAGTTTTATCCCAACCGCGCCCTGCAGCACCTTTGGTTTTATCCCAACCATTTTCTGTGGCTTCTTTGGTTTTATCCCAACCGCG
>CAKARD010000168.1 GCA_916720425.1 uncultured Kingella sp.
ATCAGTTATTCTGTTGTAGATATAAGCCTGCTGTTTAAAATATAATACAAATTTTTGATATAAATTTACAATATTCATCAATGATATATATGATGTTGACTATTTAGTAGAGTGAAGTAATGGTATGAGTTTTTAATATTAATGATTTTAGTTTGAGCTTTGGAAAATTATTTTTAGGTTTGACGGTGATGCCATACACACTCAAACCCAGCCAAGCATAAACTAGGTTTAGTAGCAAAAGATGTTTGAGCGTGCTGGTCATACGTACTGATAAAGAATTGACTTAGAAGTTTTGACTATCCAACCAACGTTCCGCATCCAGTGCTGCTTGACAACCACTGGCTGCGCTGGTAATAGCTTGGCGATAAATGGCATCTTGCACATCACCCGCTGCCCACACACCCTCAATATTGGTCGCACCTGCATTGCCTTGATTGGTGCCACGTGTTTTTAAATAACCCACATTATCCATATCTAGCTGCCCTTTAAAAATTTCAGTATTGGGTTGATGCCCAATCGCCACAAATACCCCTTTAACAGGAAGGTCTTCAATTTTGCCATTATTATGGCGTATGCGTGCGTGCGTAACCCCAGATTCATCACCCAAAATATCTTCTAATTGGCTGTTTAGTTGTAAAATAATTTTTCCCTCGTCTACGCGCTTCATCAATTTGTCCACCATGATTTTTTCGGCACGGAAAGTGTCTCGGCGGTGAATCAGTGTTACGGTTTTGGCAATATTGGCCAAATACAAAGCTTCCTCTACCGCGCTATTTCCACCGCCTACCACAGCAACATCTTGGTTTTTATAAAAAAATCCATCACAAGTAGCACAGGCCGATACCCCTTTTCCTGCAAATTTTTCTTCACAAGGCAAGCCTAAATATTTAGCCGAAGCACCCGTAGCAATAATTAAAGCATCACAAGTGTATTCCCCCATGTCGCCTATAAGCGTGAAGGGACGTTGTTGCAAATCCACACGGTTAATTTGGTCAAAAATCATTTGTGTACCAAAACGCTCAGCATGTTGTTGAAATTGCATCATGAGTTCAGGTCCCATCATTCCATTAGGAAAAGGGGGATAATTATCTACTTCGGTTGTATTCATTAATTGGCCACCGTGAGCCATACCTGTAATAATAACAGGTTGTAAGTTTGCGCGAGCGGCATAAATTGCTGCTGTATAACCTGCCGGTCCTGAACCTAAAATGATTAATTTATGATGTTGAGTCATCGTCATTCCTTTGCCAAAAAAATTGGAGAGATTGTACGCAATCTTGTATCAGATTAAAACCTGATTACAGGATATTGCTATAATTTGTTTATTTTATTTTGAATGATTGAAGTTTTTATGAATACAAAATTATTAGATCAATGGCCTAATTTTCGCTGTGGTTTTATCGCGATAGTGGGGCGCCCCAATGTAGGGAAATCCACTTTAATGAACCATTTAATTGGGCAAAAAATCAGTATTACCAGCAAAAAAGCACAAACCACGCGCCATAAAATCACAGGGATTCATACCACTCTCACTGCACAATTTGTATTTGTCGATACGCCTGGGTTTCAAACACAATATCGTAATGCCATAAATGAATGCCTAAATTTGAACGTAACCGAGGCGGTAAGTGGTGTTGATGTGATTGCCTTTGTGATTGAAGCCATGCGTTTTTCTGATGCTGATCGCCTGGTTTTACAACAATTACCCAAAAGTACACCCGTTTTATTGGTTGTGAATAAAATTGATAAAGCCAAAAGCAAAGCAGAATTAGACAATTTTATTCAAAATGTCTTGTTCGAATATCCCTTTGCAGGACATGAGGTGGTCAGTGCTAAACATGGTTTACGCATGGCTAATTTACTGGCAGATTTGGAACCTTTTTTACCACAAAGTGTTTCCATGTATCCTGAAGATATGGTTACTGACAAATCTAGTCGCTTTTTAGCAACTGAGATTGTGCGCGAAAAACTCTTTCGTTATTTAGGTGAAGAATTGCCCTATGCCATGAATGTGGAAGTGGAGCAATTTAAAGAAGAAAATGGTATGTATCATATTTATCTTGCCATATTGGTAGATAAAGACAATCAAAAAGCCATTGTCATTGGTAAAAAAGGTGAGCGATTAAAACAAATCTCTACCGAAGCCCGTTTGGATATGGAAAAATTATTTGATTGTAAAGTTTATTTAAAAGTATGGGTGAAAGTAAAATCAGGTTGGGCAGATGATGTACGATTCTTAAAAGAATTGGGGTTATGAAATGCGGAAATCTTATATCAATTATTACGCGAAACATTGCTTAAATTAAATAAATTGATTATAATTGATCGTTTAATCAACCTTGCTACTTGCATCGCATGGCAAGTAGCTGTTTTTAACCACCCGTAAGGAGATAACATGCGTCATTACGAAATCGTGTTTATCGTTCATCCTGACCAAAGCGAACAAGTGCCTGCTATGGTTGAACGTTATAAAACCATGATTATAGAAGCTGGCGGTAAAATTCACCGCTTAGAAGACTGGGGTCGTCGTCAATTGGCTTATCCAATTAACAAAATCCATAAAGCGC
>CAKARD010000169.1 GCA_916720425.1 uncultured Kingella sp.
TATTTACTGAACAACTACATGCACTGGGCATACGAGTGTCTATTTTTATTGACCCTGATCTGGCACAAATTCAAGCAGCTTATGATATAGGTGCAACGGTAATAGAATTGCATACGGGAGCGTATGCTAATGCCTGCACGCCTGAACAACAAATACAAGAGTTAGATCGCATTCGTACTGCTGCCTATTTTGCACAAGAATTGGGCATGACAGTAAATGCTGGACACGGTTTAACCATACATAATGTTGCACCCATTGCACAAATTTTACCAATAGTGGAATTGAACATTGGGCATGCATTGATTGCTCAGGCCATATTTTTAGGTTTGCCTGCAGCAATTGAACAAATGAAAACTCTAATGTATGGAGCTCGTTCACAGGTTAATTCATGATTTACGGCATTGGCACAGATATTTTAGCTATTGCTAGAATTTCTTATTTATATCAAAAATATGGTGAGGCTTTACCACGTCGCATATTGAGCCAAACCGAATGGCAAGATTTTAGTAAAATTTATGATAAATCTCGTTTTATTGCCAAACGCTTTGCGGCAAAAGAAGCTTTTTCTAAAGCAGTGGGGACGGGGTTGTGTGAACCAGTAAGTTTGCGTCATATTAGCATAGGGCATACACCACAAGGTCGTCCCATTTTTATTTGTGCACCAGATTTACAACAATGGTTAGTGCAACAACAAATTAAACAAATACATTTGAGCATGAGCGATGAGAAAGAGCATATTATTGCCTTTGCCATCGCGGAGACAGAATAATGAGTACACAACCATGGTTAATTTGGGCAATAGTGTCTGCTGTATTTGCTGCTTTAACTGCTATTTTTGCCAAAATGGGTTTACAAGGCATCAATTCAGATTTTGCAACCTTTATTCGTACATGGGTAATTATTGCAGCGTTGGCATTATTTTTAACCTATACTAAAAAATGGCAACCACTAGATAGCCTATCTACTAAAAACTGGATATTTTTAATATTATCTGGTTTAGCCACAGGCGCTTCTTGGTTAGCTTATTTCAAAGCTTTGCAAATGGGCAATGCTTCACAAGTTGCACCGATAGATAAGATGAGTGTGGTATTAGTAGCAATTTTTGCAATGTTATTTTTGGGTGAAAAACCCAGCCATCAAGATTGGTTAGGGATTGGATTGGTCGCCAGTGGCGTATTGATACTGGCATTAAAACGCTAATAATATAATTTATTTCACGATGCATTTTGAATGATAAAAATGACTTTACGTAATCTATTTATTAGAGTATAAAGTCTAAACTCTAATTTTATACGTGGTATATATCATGCAACACACATTCAAACCGCTTATTATTCGTGAAAAAGAATTACTTCCAGTTGTACAAGGAGGCATGGGTATTGGAATATCGGCTTCAAGTTTATCTAGCGCAGTGGCGCGTGAAAATGGTATCGGCACCATTGCCAGTGTGGATTTACGCCATTTGCACGAAGATTTATTATCAGAAAGTAAAATCAATCCCAGCGAAGGAAAATACACGCGTTTAAATTTAATTGCATTAGATCGCGAAATCCAAAAAGCTAAAGCCAATAGTGCAGGGCGCGGCATGATTGCAGTTAATGTAATGAAAGCAGTGAAAGATCATGCAAAATTGGTACGTCAAGCCTGTGAAAGTGGTGCAGAGGCCATTGTTATGGGTGCAGGATTGCCTTTAGATTTACCTGATTTAGTAGGAGATTTTCGTAAAAATGTGGCTTTATTACCCATATTATCTGAATCTCGTGGCATTGGTTTGGTGCTAAAACGCTGGATACGTAAAGGTATATTGCCCGATGCTATCATTATTGAACATCCCGCACATGCTGCAGGACACTTGGGTGCTGCTAATGTTGATGAGGTAAATAATGAAAAATTTGATTTTAAACGTGTCATTGAAGAAACCATGGAAATATTCAAACAACTTAGTATAGAAAGTGAAAAAATCCCTTTAATTTTAGCAGGTGGTATGGCAAATTTTCAAAAAGTCTCAACTGCCTTACGTGAATGGGGTGCCAATGCAGTACAAATTGGGACAGCCTTTGCTGTTACTCAAGAAGGTGATGCGCATATCAATTTTAAAAATACATTGCTTGGTACAGAAATTGAGCAAGTGGTTGAATTTATGTCGGTGGCGGGTTTGCCCGCGCGTGGCGTACGTACCAGATTTTTAAACAGCTATTTAAATCGTGAAGAAAAATTGCAAGCTAATGCTAAAGCTGATCCACGCCGTTGTGTACAAGGAATAAACTGTTTAACCAGTTGCGGATTAAGAGATGGGTTGGCTAAAGCAGGACAATTTTGTATTGACTTAAAACTTGCAGAAGCATTTCGTGGAGAAGTTGACAAAGGGTTATTTTTTCGAGGCAAGGATCCTTTACCATTTGGCCGTGCTATAAAAAGTGTTCATGATACTATTGAATATTTATTAACTGGAAAAAAGTTGTCAACAACCTAATGAATGAATGAAAATACTATAATTGGGTAGTAAAACTAGGCTAATATATTTATATTAGCTATGTTATATTAA
>CAKARD010000170.1 GCA_916720425.1 uncultured Kingella sp.
TAGGACCAAATGCTGCACCAAATCCTGCCCAAGCATAAGCTACTAAGCCTAATACGCGACTATTGGGATCAGAAGCAATAATAATAGCAATAACAGAAATCGCTAATACCATGGCACGGCCCACCCACACCAACTCGGCTTGTGATGCTTGAGGACGTAGAAAACCTTTATAAAAGTCTTCCGTAATCGCGCTAGAACACATCAATAATTGCGCAGAAAGTGTAGACATGACCGCTGCCAAAATTGCCGACAACACCACCCCCGCTATCCAAGGATTAAATAAAATTGTGCTTAAGGCAATAAATACACGTTCGGGATCGCCTTTCATTACAGCGGCATCTAATGGATTTGCTTGAAAATAAGCAATACCAAAATAACCTACCGCACATGCGCCACTTAAACATAAAATCATCCAAGTCATGCCAATACGTCGTGCATTAGTCAATGATTTAACGCTGTCTGCTGCCATAAAACGTGCCAAGATGTGAGGCTGCCCAAAATAACCCAATCCCCAAGCTGAAGTAGAAATAATACCCATAACACTTACACCAGAGAATAAGTTATTGTAATTTTTACCTGTGGTATCAGAAACCATTTTGATTGCAGCCATCATTTCATCTGCACCACCTAATGACATGTAAACCATCACTGGTGCCAAAATCAAAGCAAAAATCATTAAAGAAGCTTGAATGGTATCAGTCCAACTCACGGCTAAAAAACCACCAATAAAAGTATAAGCAATCGTGGCACCCGCACCCAACCACATGGCTTGAGTATAAGTTAAACCTTCAAACAAACTTTGAAACAATCGCGCCCCAGCCACAATGCCAGAGGCACAATAAATCGTGAAAAATAACAGAATAATAGAAGCGGAGATAACTTTCATCGCCTGCCCTTTTGCACCAAAGCGATGATAAAAATAATCAGGAAGTGTTAAAGCATTATTGTTGTATTCAGTAAAAATACGCAATCGACCCGACACAAACAACCAGTTAAGCCACGCTCCCAAAGTCAAACCGATTGCAATCCATGTCTCACTTATGCCTGACAAATAAATCGCTCCTGGCAACCCCATTAACAACCAACCCGACATATCCGAAGCCCCAGCAGACATTGCAGTAACAAAACTACCTAAGCTGCGCCCCCCCAAGATATAATCGTCAAAATTTTTGGTGGAAAAATACGCCGCCAAACCAATCACCAGCACCGCAATTAAGTAAATGCTGAATGTGATATACATAGGGTTAAAATTTCCCATAGGTTATTATCCTCTCTAAGATAACGAGATAACCGCATAAACGGTAGAAAATGATTTTTCTTGTACGAACGAAATGTAACCTGATTTGCTTTTTTTTGTCAATATCTGTCAATTTATGTAATTAACTAAGGTTAATTCAACCCAATTTTTAAAAAATATTAAAGCACGTTATGCTATAGCTAAATTAGCAAACGTGCTTGACTTTAAATAATATGTAACTAATGGGTTAAAAGCCTTAAGGCTTCTTGATATTTTGCGCGTGTTTTATCCAAAATATCCTGCGGAACACCAGGTGCTGGTGCTTGTTTATCCCAGCCACTTTGTATTAGCCAATCGCGCACAAATTGCTTATCAAAAGACGGGGGATTATGACCCACTTGATAACTATTTACCGCCCAAAAACGACTACTATCTGGTGTCAGTACCTCATCCATTAAGGTTAGTGTGCCACTATCATCTAAACCAAACTCAAATTTGGTATCTGCAATAATAATACCACGTGATAAAGCATATTCCGCAGCTTCAGTATAAAGTCTAATGGCTTTTTCACGCACTTGTTGTGCCAAGTTTGTGCCGATAATTTTCTCGGCTTGAGCAAAACTAATATTTTCATCATGCTCACCGACTTCAGCTTTAGTAGAAGGCGTAAAAATCACCTGCGGTAATTTTTCTGCTTCTTGTAAATTTGAGGGCAAAACAATACCGCAAACGGTACCATTTTGTTGGTATTCTTTCCAACCACTACCTGATAAATACCCGCGCACCACCGCTTCTATTTTCATTGGGGTTAAACGTTTAGCTACCACAGATCGTTTGGCTAGGGCTGTTGCTTCAGATTGCGGCAGTACATCAAATACGGTTTGTCCTGTAAAATGATTGGGCATAATGTGTGCCAATTTATCAAACCAAAAATTAGAAATCTGAGTTAAAATTTCACCTTTCCCTATAATAGGCTGTGGCAAAATCACGTCATAAGCAGACAACCTATCGCTTGCCACAATCAACATGGTTTTATCGTCAATTTCGTACAAATCACGAACCTTGCCCGAATAAAGTTTTTTGAGTGAAATATCGATCATATACTAGGGCTTTCGTATGTGAAAAACATCTATTTTACTGCAAATATTATTATTTAGGGTAAAGGTCATCATTAACTTTTGCCCTCTATCAAAATAAAATTTCTTTTATTTCTTATAAAATTCATATCGGTATATAGTATGCATTGTTGCTATAACAGTGTTATATGTAGCACAAAATACGCGAATTTTTACAAAACA